>JAIYBD010000230.1 GCA_027488715.1 Bacteroidota bacterium
CTTTGTAACCGTTGATAAAAAAGGGAAATTAATGCCGTTATGCATGTTTTTCGATTTTTATCGCATTAAGGCAAGATAAATCAATCTTTCATAAAAATGACCCATTTCCCTCGCAGATTTAATCGTAAATCCTTTCGTTTAAAGGGATACGATTATTCAAGGCCTGGATTTTATTTCATAACCATTGGTGTTCAAAATAAAACACGGTTGTTCGGGGAATTTTTTCCATGTGAACCTCCCATTGATGCCGAAATGAAATTGAATGATGCCGGAAAAATGATTGCCAAATGGTATTTCGAATTGGAAAACAAATTTTCCGATATTCGATGCCATGAAATGGTTATCATGCTTGATCATTTTCATTGTATCGTTGAAATTGTCGTTTCGGTTGGTATTGCGGTTGGTAGTAGGGACGAACACATAGGTTCGTCCCTACCAACCACAATACCCACGGTGGTGCAATGGTTCAAAACCATGACTACTAACGAATACATTCGTGGGGTAAAAACGTTGGGGTGGATGCCATTCAACGGTAAATTATGGCAACGAAATTATTGGGAACGGATTATTCGCGATAATTTGGAATTTTTTCATATTTCGGCCTATATCCAAAACAATCCCCGAAAATGGTATCGGAATCGTTCCGGCATGTAGGGGTAGACCTATGTGTCTACCCCTACATGCCGGAAAAATGATGTAAATAATCGTCGGATTTATTTCTCAAAATCAGGATCGTGAAAGGCGAAGGGAATTAAATCGGCAACCGAATCGAAAATTTGGACTACCCCGGTTTCTCCAGCAAACAATACAGCAATGGGCTGCTTTTGTCGTTTCTCGAATTCAATCATCACCTGCAAGCAGCCACCGCACGACGTAATGGGATGTTGCGTAAGGTGGAGTGGTGACCGAGCAGTAACGGCCATCCTTGAAATGCGTGAGCTGAATTCAGTACCATACTTGAAAAGCGCTACGCGTTCTGCACACAATCCCGAAGGAAAAGCCACATTTTCTTGATTGTAACCCAGAATAATTTCACCGCTTTCCAATTCCAATGAACAGCCAACCAAATATTGGGAATAGGGCGCAAAACTGTGGTTAGTTGCTCCTTTTGCACAATCAAGCAAGTATCTCCAATCGGATGGAAGCAGATCTTGATTTTCGAATTCGGTAAAATGAAGGGTAATGCTTTTTTTCATCCTTTTAAAATGTGGGCTTCAAACCTAAGGAAATTTTGTGGTTCAGCCTAATTTTTTTGTCCTTTCCTTTTTTCAAACTATTAAGTTATAAAAAAAAATATCTGATAAAAATTCCAAATTAGGTGTTCAATATTTCAATTTTATTCAGAATTTTGAGGTCAATATTTCACCGCAATCAAATAAAAAAAATAATAATGGGAAATCAAAGGTTCAAATCTCTCGACGAAGCATTGTCGCGTAAGCCATTGGAAATCAAAATTCATTCACCCAAAGCGTCGGAGTTTTTTGGTGTCAACGTATTCAATAAGCGCTTTATGGCCGAATATCTGCCATCCGACGTTTATGATCGTTTGGTGAATTCCATGGAAAACGGACATCGCATTGAAATGCAAGATGCCGATGCCATCGCATCCGGAATGAAAAACTGGGCATTGGCCAATGGTGCTACCCATTACACCCACTGGTTTCAGCCATTAACCGGAACCACCGCCGAAAAACACGATTCCTTTTTTCATATTTCCGGAGATGGATCACCCGTAGAAAAATTCGCTGGTTCTGCCCTTATTCAACAAGAACCCGATGCATCTTCATTTCCTTCAGGCGGATTAAGAAACACCTTCGAGGCCCGCGGTTACACCGGTTGGGATCCATCTTCACCAGCCTTTCTTTACGAATTCCCATCTGGAAAAACCTTGTGCATTCCTACCATCTTTGTTTCCTACACCGGAGAATCCCTCGATTTTAAATCACCTTTGTTGAAATCTTTGGATTTGATTGAAAAAGCCGGCGTAGAGGTTTGCAATCTTTTTGATAAATCTGTTTCCAAAGTGTTCCCAACCTTGGGCATTGAACAAGAATACTTTTTGGTGGATGCAGCTATGTTCCGCGCTCGTCCCGATTTGGTGATGAGTGGCCGTACTTTATTCGGTCATACACCCGCCAAAGGTCAGCAATTGGAAGACCACTATTTCGGTTCCATTCCCCACCGCGTGATTAGTTTCATGGTAGAAATGGAACAGGAGTGTTGGAAATTGGGTATCCCATTGAAAACCCGTCACAACGAAGTGGCCTTGAATCAGTTCGAGTGCGCTCCTTTGTTTGAAGGAATCAATTTGGCTATTGATCACAACCAATTGATGATGGATGTGATGCAGAAAATTGCAGAGAAACACAATTTTGCCGTGATTCTACACGAAAAACCATTCAAAGGGTTAAACGGAAGTGGAAAGCACAACAACTGGTCGTTGGGAACCAACACCGGAAAAAATTTGCTTTCTCCCGGCAAAACTCCCAAGAGCAACTTGCAATTCCTTACGTTTTTCGTCAATACCATCAAGGCTTTCCACGACGGTGCCGATTTGATTCGTGCCTCCATTGCATCAGCTTCCAACGATCACCGTTTGGGTGCAAACGAAGCACCTCCGGCCATTATGTCGGCCTTCTTGGGCTCTCAGTTGGATTCGGTTTTGAATGCCATTGAAAATTCAGGCATAGACCAGGAAGAAGATGCCACCAAGAGCATCATGAAAACGGGCATCAGCCAAATTCCTGAAATGATGCTTGATAATACCGACCGAAATCGCACATCACCCTTCGCATTTACAGGAAATAAATTTGAGTTGCGTGCCGTGGGTTCATCGGCCAACTCAGCTTTTCCGATGACCATCATGAATACTTTGGTTGGTTTGCAATTGGTCGAATTCAAAAAAGAAGTAGATCATTTGATGGGCGACGGAAAAACCCGCGATCAAGCCATTCTTTCTATTTTGAAACGTTACATCATGGAATCAAAACGGATTCGATTCGAAGGAAACGGTTACGGAGATGAGTGGGTGAAAGAAGCAGAGCGCCGGGGATTGAGTAACATCAAAACAACCCCAAGAGCATTGGATGTATTGTCGGATGAAAAATGGCTCGAAAAGTTTGAAAAAGCCGGCGTATTCTCTAAATCTGAATTGCATGCCCGCCATGAAATCATGTTGGAGCAATACACCCGAAAAGTTCAAATTGAAGGACGCATCATGGAGGAATTGGCCTTGAGTAACGTTATTCCTGCTGTAGTTCGCTACCAAAATGAATTGATTGAAAATGTGAAAGGTCAGAAATCGTTGGGCATTGAAGACGATTACTTGCAACCATCCATTGATTTGATTAAACGCATTTCCAAGCACATCGCAAAGACCAAAGAGAGTGTTTCTGAAATGAATCAAACTCGCAAAGAGGCCAACCAATTAACGGATGCCCGCGAGATGGCCATCGCCTATTGCGAAAAGGTTATTCCTTCTTTCGAAACCATCCGTTATCACATCGATAAACTGGAAATGTTAACCGACGACAGCGCTTGGCCGCTACCCAAATACCGAGAGTTGTTGTTCATTCGATAAAGAGAAAAAAAGGGAGGCTGAAGCCTCCTTTTTTATTTGACTTGTAGCATCGACTTCCCTAAGATTTGCTCATCTTTCGTTCGGAATTGCAAGGAATACATTCCTTTTTTCAATCCGTTCGGGAAATCAGTGGAATTCCAAAGTACGTCGTTGAGTCCGCGGTTGAACGATTTTTCCACTCGAAAAACTTCTTTATTGTTTTGCATGCCTACCACCCAAACGGTGTTGGAGGTATGGTGTGTTCCGGTAGGGTGGTTCCAAACCGTCCATTCTCCCAAGGAAATGGAGGACTGTTCAATGGCCGTTTTGCGCTCGTTCGAAAACTCGTCCAAAAACAAGGTGTCTTGAAAAGTTGCCCATGTTTTTTTGTTTAATTCCGGAGTCCATAGGGCAACTTTTTTCAAATCAACCACGTACAAACTGCGTCCATGGGTGCCCACCAACAGCTTATCGGCTTTAGTGGAAAAGGCCAAATCATGCACGGCTACATCGGGAATAGAGGAAGCGGGAACCCAATCGGTGCCTCCGTTGTGGCTCCAATACAATCCATTGTCGGTTCCCATCCACAAAGAGTTCGCACGGTTGGGATCTTCTTTAAGGACATTAACGGGTTCCATTAATTTTTTCTCATTCAAATTTTTCCAGGTTTTGCCGAAATCCTCGGAAACAAAGAAATACGAGTTGAAATCATCGTCGCGGTAGCCATTGAGAGCAACGTAAATGCGTGAAGTAACTTCGTTTGAAAACCAAACGCGGCTTACCCATTTATGCGCTGGAAGCCCTTGGTTGTGTTTTTCCCAATGATGGCCGGCATCTTGGCTGATCCAAACATTTCCATCATCGGTGCCGGCGGCCAGAAGTCCAAATTTGATGGGAGATTCGTGAATGGAAGTTATGGTTCCGAAGGCAACATCGCCAGCTTTTCCACCTTGAGTGAGGTCTCCGCTGATTTTCTCCCAAGTTTTGCCTTGATTCATACTGCGGTGAAAAAAGTTTGATCCCAAATAAAGAATGTCGGGATTGTGTTGACTCAACCATATGGGGGTTTGCCAATTGAATCGGTAGGGTTTTTCTCCCAATGCGTGTTTCGGAGTGATGTAAACGTCTTCTCCGGTATTTTTATTGATGCGGTAATAATTCCCAAATTGATATCCGGTGTAAACGATGTTAGGATTTCTAGGATCGATGGCCACTTGCATTCCATCTCCACCCATGAGATTTTGATAGGGATATTTTCCGTTCTGATGCCATGCAACGCCGGCTTGGTAGTTGGACGATGCCCACCAAACTCCATTGTCCTGCAAACCGCCGTAAACGTTGAAAGGAGTTTCTTCGTCAACCGCCACGGCGTAAAATTGACCCACCGCGGGATTGTTGCATTTGATCCAATTCTTTCCACCATCGTAGGAAATATTCAATCCTCCATCATTTCCATTAACGAGGTGTTGGTTGTTTTTTGGATTGATCCACAGCGCATGGTGATCCACGTGAACGTTTTCGGCGGAGAGTTCTTGGAAGGATTTTCCTCCATTCGTGCTGCGCATTACATGAAAACCTACCGCATATACCTCATCGGGATTGCTGGATGAAACACGAACATTTCCGAAATAGTATCCGTAGGTGAAATACAACGGCAATGCCTCGGAATGGGTCTTCTTCCATGTTGTTCCACCGTCGTTGCTGCGGTACAAAGCCGCGCCTGTAGCGTTGGTATTGAAGAGTCGAGCATTGGCATTATCGGTGTAATCGGCAATTTTTTCGGGAGTGAGTTTGCCCGATTTAACCTCGTTTTTCAATTGCGTTACCGAGTATTTTTTGGGGAATCCAACTTGCTTCAAGTACGAATTCAAGACGGAATCGGGTGTTTTTTGAAATTCTTCAACGGAAAGTTTTCGCAACCATGCTTCGGTTAGTTGGTTGTTTTTCTTGGAACCGTTTTCAGGTTTTGCCGATTGGTCGTCGACCAAGGCGTACATGATTTTCTCGTTGAAAGCGGCCAATCCAATTCGTCCAACATGCGGGCCTTTCGGGAAGCCGCTTTCCAAACTTGAAAGTTCCTTCCACGATTTTCCACCGTCGTCGCTTCTGAAAATTCCGCTTCCGGATCCGCCCTCCTCAAAATTCCACGCTTTGCGATCTCGCTGCCAAAGGGCGGCTAGCAAGGAATTTTTCGTTCCTGGTATTCTGCATAGATCGATGGCACCAGTAGAATCGTTAACAAACAAGGTTTTCTTCCAAGTGGTACCCCCATCTTCGGTTAGGAAAACACCCCTTTCCGCATTTTGGGTATAGAGGTGCCCAATGACGGCAACCCAAAACCGGTTGGCATTCTCTTCATCCAAAATAACCCTGGAGATGTGATGCGATTCTGACAGGTTAACGTATTCCCATTTCTTTCCAAAATCCGTCGATTTAAATAGTCCGTAGCCAGCATAGCTGCTTCTCGAGGAGTTGGCCTCACCGGTTCCCAACCAAATCGTTTTGCTTTTCCAGTTGACGGCAAAATCGCCGATGGTGAGGGTCGGCAATTCATCGGAAATGGGAGAAAAGGTCGTTCCATTGTTGTTGGAATACCACAATCCTCCCGAAGCATAAGCAACGATCATTTCAGATGGATTATCTGGATTCACATCCAAATCGGTGATTCGTCCGCTCATGACGGTAGGGCCGATATTGGGAATGTGAATTCCTTTTAAAATGGAATTTCTTTTGGAGTATACCTTTTCCTGAGCGAATTGTAATCGTTCCGTATCGGTAGAAGTTTGGGCTTGTAGGGAAATTGAGAAGGCCACGCCTAAACAAAGAACGAAATGTTTCATAACCAAAATTGAAATAGTGAAATGAGGATGATTCCAGCAAGGTCTAAACATAAACCAATCCAGATCATTTTTTTAATGGGAATTTTTCCTGTGCCGAAAGCGATGGTGTTGGCGGCTGTGGCTACGGGCAATGCAAATCCTATGGAAGCCGCCAAGGTGGCGGGCAGTAACAAGGACGTGGCTGAAAGCCCCAGTTGCATTTGAAGCGCCACCAAAATTGGTGCAACCAATTGAATGCTGGCCACATTCGAAGCGAATTCGCTGATCAGTGTAACCATGGCCACAACGCCAATGACCATGATGGGCAGCGGCCAATCCGACAAAAAAGCCAGGGAACTGGCCATGGATTTCGAAAGGCCGCTGGTTTCAAATCCCATCGCCAGTGCAAATCCGCCGCCAAAAATGAGCAAAACATCCAATGGGATTTTTTTCATCTCCTCCCAACTCAAGAGCTTTCGGTTCTCCCTAGAGGGGATGATCATCAATAAAAAAATGCCTAAAAGTGCCGGTGCACTATCGTCAACTTTCACCCCTTTAGGGAAAAGTTTTGACCATCCGAACCATTCCATCGAACCCATTTGAATGGGGTTTCGCGTAAACCATGCGATGGCGGTAAACAAGAATACACCACCAACCCATTTTTCCTCCACACTCATTTTTCCCATCGCTTGCAAATCTTCCTTGAAATGCGAACGATTCACCAGAAAGGTTTCTTTTTCGCTAAAAAAGAAGAATTTAAGTAGAAAAAAACAAATCAATAGCAAAGTAAACGACAAGGGAAAACCAATCATCGACCACTCAAAGAAGTCGGGTTGGTTTGCTTGAGGATAACTCTCGCTCATGACCTTGAAAAAGATGAGATTCGGCGGCGTTCCTACCGGCGTTGCCATTCCGCCAATGCTCGCCGAATAGGCCAATCCCAACAACAAAGCCGCTGAAAATTTTGGCGGTTCACCCAACGTTTTGATGATTCCCATCACCACCGCCAACATCATTAAACAGGTTGCTGTGTTGCTCATCCAATTGGAAAGCATGTAGGTAATCAGCATAATCCCTCCCAAAATCCAAGAAGGGGTTGTAGGTATTTTAGAAAGTAAAAAAGAAGAAAGCCGTCGATGCAAATGCCAACGTTCAATCGCAAAGCTCAGTCCAAATCCTCCCATGAACAGAAACAAAATGGGATCCATGTAGGCCGCAGCGACCTTATCGGAAGTTGAAATGCCCAAAATGGGCAGGAGTAGCATGGGTATTAAGGAAGTGAATCCCAAATGAACCACCTCGGTCATCCACCAAACGGCCATCCAAACGGCGATTCCAGCCATTCGAGCACCCATTTCGTCGGGCCAGCCTTGTAGGTAAACCAATCCGCCCAGGAGTGGTCCCAATAAAAAAGTTAGTCGAGGTCGGATGGAGGTGAGCACGTTCAAAGTTAACCTGAAATGACCCCACTTCCAATCACCTCATCATTGCTGTAAAAAGCGATAAATTGACCGGGAGTAATGCCTTTTTGAAATTGTTCGAACTCGAAGAACATCCCTTCAGCGTGTTGGTGCGCCACGGCTTTCTGCAAGGGTTGACGGTAACGAATGCGCACCATAAACTCTTTTTGTTCCCCTGTTTGCATTTTCCAATCGGGACGAATCCAGTGCATTTCTGATTCGGTAACAAAAAGCGATTTTCGATTCAATCCACGGTGAGTTTCGCCCATTCCCACATAAATGGTGTTGGTTTCGGTGTTGGTGGCGATCACGAACAACGGCTCTGGTTTTCCTCCAATGTTGAGGCCTTTGCGTTGTCCAACGGTAAAAAAGTGGGCTCCATCGTGATGCCCAATGATTTTTCCATCGGAAGGAAGGTAATGGAAAGGACGCGATTCCTCCTCGTATTGTGTTCTTGGAGAATCGTAGCCCATCCAATCGGAAGCGATTTCAATGACTTCGCCGCGTTTTACCGTGAGTTGTTGCTGTAGAAATTCGGGAAGACTAATTTTCCCAACGAAGCATAGTCCTTGGGAATCTTTTTTCTTGGCCGTTGGCAAGCCTATTTCATCGGCAATGCCCCGAACTTCAGACTTCTGCAAATGGCCAATGGGGAAAAGCGCTTTGGAAAGCTGTTCTTGAGAAATCTGGCACAAAAAATAACTTTGGTCTTTGTTCCGATCGGCACCCGCCAATAAACGATGCTGTTGCGATGCATCATCCCAGCCTTTTTGGCAATAGTGACCGGTGGCAACAGCTTCAGCTCCCAAACTTATGGCCGCTTGAAGAAACAAGTCAAATTTAATTTCCCGATTGCATAACACATCAGGATTAGGCGTTCTGCCCGAAGCGTATTCGGAAAACATGTAATCCACGATGCGGGATTTGTAGGCATCGCTTAAATCGATGGTTTGAAAAGGAATTCCCAAATGTTCGGCAACAGCCATCGCATCATTGGCATCTTCCACCCACGGACATTCGTTGTTCAAGGTGAATCGGTCGTCGCTCCAATTGCGCATGTACATGCCAATCACCTCGTGTCCGGCTTCCATCAACAAATGAGCCGCTACCGAGGAATCTACCCCTCCCGAAAGTCCAACTACAACGCGCATGCTGCAAAAATACGGAGGAGTTTTCACCCCTCCTTGAATTATTCCATTAAAACGTTAATCGCGTTCCAACATAAACATTGCGAGGATCGGCAGGCAAAATGCCCGGTCCTGGCAATCCGCCAGCTCTTCGGGTAAAGTATTCTTCATTGAAAAGGTTGGTGATGCCGGCAAAAATCTTTCCGCTTCCCCAATCGAAAGCGTAAGAAAAGTCGGCCACGCGGTAGGCCGGAATGTTTCCTTGAAGGCCATCCGTTTGGAAAAAGGTATTGGCTGCATTGGAAAAAACCTGATCCACAAATTGGTGTTGGAGCAAAACGGAATGCGCACCCATTTTTGCCTCCATCGATGAACGAATCATCCATTTGGGAGCGTATTCTACCCGTTTTCCAGCAAAGGGCCCCGAAGTGTAGATGGAAAAATTGAATGCACCGGTTTGGGAAAGACTTAGTCCGAATTTTGGTTGCGCCACCGCAACCCATTCTGCATAAAACTCCACTCCTTGGTGGCGACTACTTCCTCCATTCGTTCGGAATGGAACCTGTTGACCTTGAAGATCTATGGTATTGGTGGTAATTCGGTTTTGGTAGTTGAGATGATAAGCAAGAATCTCAAAAAGAAATCGATCCCGAATTTTACCGCGCCACCCAGCTTCCAACTGGTCCCCTCGTCCGTTTTTTAGGTTTGAATCAACAAGGGTTTTCGAATCGGTGGCGAACTGATCGGAGAATAACACGGGTCGATAACTGCGGAAATAATTGATGAAAGCCGAAGTGGTTGTCCATTTTTTTTCGATGGCGAATCCGGGTAGGAGGGTGGAAGGAATGGATTGTTGGAAGTTGATGTTTTGGGTTGAAGATGCTCTCCCGCTTCCATTTGCCCAGATACCTTCCCAACGAACAGCGGGAGCCAAGGTGATGGATTTGATTGGAATTTCGGACATGACATAGGCCGCAGTATTGGAAGAGTTGAAATTTAAATCCCTGCTCAATCTGTTTTTATCCAAAGAAAAAGATTTGGAATTTTCCGAGGATGGATTCAGGGAGGTTTGTCGTTGCAAATTCGTATTCCCCCATCGGGCGCCGTAACGGAGAAGCACCTGCTTCATTTGGGTTTTTCCCCGAAATTCGTGGGCCAAATTCCGATAGATATCTTGGTCAATGTTGCGATTATTCCATTGATCGGAAACGAAAATACCCGCCATGTTGATGGGCGAAGTTTGAAACGCTGTCGAAAGCCGGGTACCCAACGTGGCGAATGAATTCCACTGCAATTCGGTGTTTTTTGATCGATATTGGAGCTCCAGCTGGGGCATGTGCCAACCGATGTTGAGGTAATTGGCAGCACGGAAACTTTTTTGAGCATTGATTTGATAAAGCGAGTCGTTCAATCCGCCCGGTTGCTGTTGGTCGTTGTTGGAGAAAGTGTGGTACACATGGAGTTTCAACCGAGCGCCTAAAGGAATCTTGAATTCGGTGTAGATGGTCTTTGAGTTCACCGATGAATTTTGCCGCCAGCCGTTGTTTTGTTTTTGATGATAGGAGGTGAAAAAGGTTGATTTTCCCATTTTAACGCCATAATTGAGGTAGGTTGAAATCAATCCGTAGCCGCCGATGGTCGTAATACTTTCTCCATTTTTCCCTCGCAGCGATTCAAATCCTTTCATGGTGAAGTTCACCGTTCCGCCGATTTGCGGACCAAAGGCCAGTGAGCTTCCCCCGCGAATGATTTGTATTTTTTCAACGGCTTCCATGGGCGGGGTGTAGTATGCTTCTGGATAACCAACGGGGTCGGCGGCAATGTCCATCCCGTTTTGGCGGACGTTGAAATCCCAGCTGCGGTTCGGGCTTAGTCCACGCGAAGAGATGTTGATTTGCTGTCCGCTTCCTTCGTTCTCCCAAATCATGATTCCAGGTGTTTTTGACAAGAGTTGCCGCATGTTGGCGGTGGCTGGATTGATGGGAGTTTCGTTCGGTCGAGTGGTTTTTACTACGATTCCACGCTGTGGAAGTAAAGAGGGGAGGGAGTCGAAAAAGTTTTTTTCCGAAACGCGGTATTGTGTTTCGATGGAAGTAGGAGGTAATGTGAATTCGCGTCGTGGAGAATCGGTTAGTGCAAAAATTAAAAGAGAGGAGATCATCATCGTTCAAATTTATCGCTGCAAAGCTAATCCTTATTTAGAATAAATAAAAATAAGGTGGAAAAGTTGTGACGGAAAAAACAAGCGGGAACAAATGGATTGTATTTTTGAAAGGTGTTGAAAGGAAAAGGAAAAAACTTTGTTCGAGCATTAAGCTGGTCGGTACTCCAATCTGCCGTGAAAGTGGTGGGCAATTTTACGATGGGAAAATTGGTGGCATTGTGGTTTGGTCCGGCCGGATTGGCCATGGTAGGACAGTTCCAGAATTTATTTTTTCTTCAACAGAGCGCCACGGGTGGTGCCGTTCAAAATGGAGTGATTCAAGGGGTGGCGCATTCGGAATCCGACCGCGATCAACAGCGATTGGTGATTGAATCGGGGGCGGCCATTACGTTTGTACTCACGCTGCTTTTTTCGGGGATTTGGATTTTTGGTTCGGTTTGGATTCGAGGTCACTGGTTGGCCAATGATTTTCCTCCTTTGGTGTATTATTTTTTGCCGGTTTCTTTGATTTTTTCATCTGTTTTTTTTCTGGTTTCCGGTTACTTCTCCGCCCTTAAAAACTATCAAAGCAACGCCTGGATTAACATCATTCAATCGGTGGCAACGGTGGCGTTGTTCGCCCTTTTGGGAAAGATTTGGGGAATTTACGGCGCTTGTTTCGGATTGTTATTGGGTCAAATACCAGCCGTACTTTGGGGTTTTCGGGCGTTCAAAAAGTTTTTTTCGGTTCGACTTTCTCTTCGTTGGCCCAAAAAGCAAGAAAACGGAATGTGGAATTTTGCATTATTGGCCTTGTACAGTGCCATTGCAACCCAACTCAACCAGCTCCTCATTCGAACCCACCTCACCGATCAGTTTTCGGAAGTTCAGGCCGGATATTGGGAGGCGCTGCAGCGCATTTCGAACTTATGGGTTCCCGTGGTTTCGGTATTATTCACTTCTTTATTTCTTCCTCGATTAACCCAACGAAAGCTGCGAAGTGAATTCATGAAAGATACTTTTCTGACCGTTCTTGCGGCTGGAGGATTGGTTTTTCTGTTTTCGGTTACGGTTTTTGGAATCAAGGAATGGTTAATGGAATGGTTGTTCTCCAAGGAGTTTACCTCAGCCAAAGACATGATGGGATTGCACTTGATGGGTGATGTGTTAAAAGCCATGACTTGGTCTTTTGCTTATGCCTTGCTTTCTCGAAAAAAGAGCATCGCACTTTTAATCATTGATTTGCTGTTCAATGTTTTGTACTATGGATTGGTGGTTTTCTTGTCGAACCAAGGCGATTGGACCGGTGCAATTTTGGCGTATCCTTTGGCTATGGTGGTGAATTTTTGCGTAACGGTTGGATTTTGGGCTGTAATTTTGACCAAGCAACCGATTTCTCATGAGTGATTATCAGAATAAGCCAGAAGATTACTACGTGCATGCCCGTGTGGATGTTCTCCAACTTTTAAAGGAAAAATCCAATTGTTCAATTTTGGAACTCGGTGCCGGTGGAGGTTATACCTTGGCCGAAGCAAAACGCTTGGGAATCGCA
>JAIYBD010000283.1 GCA_027488715.1 Bacteroidota bacterium
CCTCAATGCCGCACTTGAAAACCTGAGCGGCCGTGGCCGTATGAATGTCGTGTCCAGCTCGGAAATCATCCAACATCTGAGCGTCGCCGGAAATTTCGGTGATCAAACGCAATTCAATTTGGCTGTAATCGGCCGAGAGAATCACCCTGCCTTTTTCGCGGGGAATAAATGCCTTTCGCACTTCTTTTCCCAACTCGGTTCGAATGTGAATGTTTTGCAAATTCGGATTATTGGAAGATAATCGGCCGGTGGCTGCCACGGCCTGTTGGTAATGGGTATGCACCCGGCCGGTTTGCGGATTGATCAACTGGGGAAGAGCGTCCACGTAGGTTGATTTTAGCTTTTGGATTCCGCGGAATTCCAGTACTTTTTGAGCGATGCCGTGGCCTTGATCAGCCAATCGTTGTAGCACTTCTTCATCGGTTTTGTATTGTCCCGTGGCGGTTTTCTTCGCCTTGGGATCCAATTGCATCAACTGAAAGAGAACGTCGCCGAGCTGTTTGGGAGAAGCGATGTTGAATTTTGTACCGGCCAATTGGTAAATTTCCTTTTCGGCATCGGCCGCCATTTGAAACAGCAAATCAGAAAACTCATTCAAAGCTGGAATGTCGATGGCTACACCGGCTTCCTCCATGGTACGAAGCACTTCCACCAAGGGAATTTCGATGTCGTGAAAAACAGCATTCACCGCTTTTTCCTTCAACATGGGGTCGAAAACTTGTTTCAACTGCAAGGTAACATCGGCATCTTCGCAAGCGTAGGGTGTAATTTTATCCAAAGGAACATCTTGCATGCTTCCTTGGTTTTTTCCTTTCTTCCCAATCAGGGTTTCAATGGAAATGGGTGAGTAACCCAAATACTGCTCGGAAAGTCGGTCCATGCTGTGGCGCTGATCGGGTTCAAGCAGGTAGTGGGCCAGCATGGTATCAAAAAATGGCGCTTGAACTGAAAAACCGTATTGATGCAAAACTTGAAGATCATACTTGATGTTTTGTCCGATTTTCAACTGGGGAGAACTCCACAACGATTGAAAAAGTGCTAATTCTGCCGTGCATTTTTCCCGGTCGTTGGACAAGGGAATGTACCAGGCTTTTCCTTTTTCGGTTGAAAACGAAAGTCCTACCAGCTGAGCGGTGAGGGCATCAATTCCGGTAGTTTCGGTATCGAAGCAGAATTCTGGAAAACTCAAAATTTCATTCAATACCTCTTGAAGATGGGGGGAGGACGGCAGGATAGAACGGTATTTCACCTGATCTTCTTGGTACACCTGAAAGTGACGTTCTTGTTCTGTTTCTGCGATTTCTGCTGTGGGTGTAGTTACCGAAAATTGTTGATTGAACAGATCAAATCCGCCGGAGGGCGATTGCGATTCTGATGAAGTTGCGGGGGTGGTGGAATCAAATGTTCCGTTGGCGTACATTTTTAACTTGGGCAACAGGGAACGGAACTCCAATTCGATGAAAATCTTTTCCATGGCCTCCAAGTGGGGCGGGGTTATGGTTAAGGCCTCTTCATCGAATTCTATGGGGCAATCCAGGTGGATGGTAGCCAACTCTTTGCAAAGGAGAGCGTGTTCCCTTTGACCTTCTAATTTCTTTTGAAATTTAGCTGGAACCTTTGTCAAATTTTCAAAGATATTCTCAATGGTTCCGAAAGATCCAACCAATTCTTTGGCCGATTTTTCACCGATTCCTGCTACACCGGGAATATTATCTACGGCATCTCCCCACAAACCGAGGACATCGGCAACCAAGGAGGGCTCAGAAATATTCCACTGTTCACAAACTTTGGCGGGGTCTTGGATTTCTGGCGGATTCCCTTGTCGACCTGGTTTGTATAGGAAAATATGAGGCGAAACCACTTGGGCATAATCCTTATCGGAGGTCATCATGTACACGTGATATCCGTTTTTTTCAGCCTTTTTGGCCAATGTTCCAATCAAATCATCGGCTTCAAAACCGTCTTTTTCAATCAAAGGAATTCCGAAATTTTGGATAATTTCCTTGATGTAAGGCAAAGCCACCCGAATACCTTCGGGCATTTCTTCTCGATGGGCTTTGTAGCTTTCAAATTTGTCATGTCGAAATGTTGGAGCAGCCGTATCGAACGCAACGGCCAAATGGGTAGGAGCGTCTTTGTGGATAACATCAAAAAGAAGTTGAGTAAATCCAAAAACAGCAGAGGTATTGATTCCTTTTGTGGAAATTCGAGGATTTTGACCGTAGGCAAAATATGCCCGATATATCAACGCCATGGCGTCGAGAAGGTAAAGTTTTTTCAAAAGTTTTTTTTAACAAAATTACCTTCAAATTGGTACAGTTTTTGTAAATTTTTAAACAAAAACACACCATTTTTATGGCTATGCTTTTTATATGAAAAAAAAACCTTAACTTTGTCAACAGAAATTTTATTATGAAAATTCCTAATTCGAACATTGGTTACTTTTTACTAACAATTCTCGTTATTTGCGGGGGTTGTTCCAGTGAAAACCAATACCTGTCCAATAAAATGGATGGGTTTTGGAAAATTACCTCTATTCGTGATGAATATGAAACGGGGGGTCTGCCTATATACCCAGGTCGAACATCGGTTTTCAATGTAGATTATCCAGATTCGCTTCATTTTTCAGAATTAAAGTCATTCTTTTTTGAGAAATACAACAAAGGGGCGGGGAAAGCGTCGGGATATATCGCTTATTACGGCAATACTCCTACGAAATTAATTGATAATTGGTGTATGGCAGAACCTTTTGATTCGATTGGTGGGGGTTTTTTTAACAAATCGGATACGACGGGATTTTTGAGTATTTATCTTCCTAAGATGCCGGGAGTACGTTATGTTGTACGGATGAATAATCGACAAAGGCAAACTTGGAAGACTCGTTTTTCTTACCGTGGCAAAGCGGTTATTCGAACCATTGAGGTAGAAAGGGACAAATCATGAAAAGATTCTTATACCTACTATTTCTTCTAGTTCCTTTCTCAGGCATTGCGCAAGCACCAACTGACCACGTTCAAGGAATTGCGGTTCAAAAATTATTAAATCGATACATTGTAACTTTCACCTATTCAAGAGGAACAGGAACGAATACTGCAGCCGATAGTTTTGTTTTGCAAACCCATGTATTGAATTCGGTTTGTGCGCCTACAAACTGTTTACCTGCTGCGGGTGAATTCTTCAAACCTTCTGGTTCCAAAACAGTTGACTACTCTACATTTCAAACGAAAACATGTGGTGTAAATCAATTGAATTGTTTAAAGTTCAGAATGAAACCCACCGCAAGGGGAGCGGCCAACGCCACGCGAGATACCATCATTATTAATTGTGTTAGCAATGTTAATTTAGGTGTCATTATTTACGTTGCAAACGGTTCTCAATATAAAACCACTGGATACAGCTGCATTAATTCAACCCTTGAACCTAAAATTTGGACTCCCGCATCGGCCACGGTACAACTTGATTCAACTCCCTCCAATCAAGTTTCCAATTTAAGCATAACCAACCTCGACACGACTTCTTTCACTCTAAACTGGAGAAATAGTTTTTCTGATTCTGTGGTGGTTTTTGGTATTACAGATCCAACAAGCACAGTATCATTTACCAATCCGACCAACGGTACGGATTATTCCTCTGGAGCAACAGGGAATTACCCCTCAGCTCCGTCGACTGGACCTGGAGGTTGGTCGGTATTTTACTCAGGTGCAAATACAAATCCAGGTGGTAATCAATCTCTTAACATATTTAATATTCCTCAAAGTAAAACCAATCGATTTCACTTTCGAGTTTTGGCATACAATAAAGATGTTGCCTCCTCATGTTTATCCGGCCTAGCAGTCAACAACGCTTATTTTACATCCTCAGTTCCTGCTATTTCAACCAAATTATTTCCTTCTGCTCCCATCGACACCATTCAATCTTTCACATTGGATGCATTTGATTCTGTGAGTATTTCTGTTTCTTTCAATTTACCTGATTGCGACAGCTTTTTGTTGGTTTATTCATCTGTTGGTTACCCCAATTTCCTTCCGAGTGGGTTTTACAACTGCTCAACAGATAGCAATTCGATTTCAATAACTTCCAATTTTGACACTTTACGAAACGGGACTTTTAAAGCCATTTTCAAAGGTGGTGGTTACATAGGCCAATCAAAATTGTTAACCATTCAAGGTTTGTCTTCCGACAAATATGCGTATTTCACTTTATTTACCTTTAATTCAAATGGCCAAGGGTTTGAAAATTACAATGATAACTCTCAAAATTTAAGGGCCTACACTGATGCTGTTTACCCAACAAATTGTCCTATTTATCAGGGATCGTTTTCGTCCATCAATAACAACGGCGGTCTAAACTTCTTTGATTACACCATTGCATGGGACCGTGGAATTAATACTTCTCGAACTTTAGTCGTTTTAAGTCAAAACGGTCCAATTACTGGGATTCCAAACGAAAAAAGGGAGTACCAACCATCCGATCAATTTGGACTTGGGGAGGAAATTGCACCTGGAGAATATGTGGTTTACAACGACTCTGGAACTTTTATTTTAGTTAGTGATATTCCAAGGTTGGGCCCATCTACTCCTATTTATTTCAAGTTATTCAGCTTTAACGGAACCAAAATTTCGCAGGTAAATCCAGACAGTGCCAATACCTATTATAACATTTTTTGCACAGCCGATTCTTTTCTTTTGCCTGTAGAATTAAAATCCATCAAAGCATTTACCGAGAATGATTCCGTTGTTTTTCAATGGGTAACGGCGATGGAGAAAAACAATCAAGGTTTCCAGGTTCAATGGAGTTCGAATGGCAAATCTTGGTACAATGAAACCTTCATACCGGGCAAAGGAAATACATCGTTGGAATCTCAATACCGTTGGTCAAAATCGTTGAATGACCTTCCCTCACAATTTTTTATTCGCTATCAACAAGTGGATTTTGATGGTAAAATTTCTACATCGCCTTCTTTTTCTATACAAGGGAAAAAACAGATTGAATCATTTCAATATGCCCAAAATCAGGATTTAATTTATCTCCCTTCCCGCTCGGGTTTATTGGAATATCACATTTTCAATTCCTTAGGGGTGATGATTCAACAAGGGAAAATACCTGTGCAAAAAAATGAAAAAATGGCCATTCCGGTCACTAATCTTCCCACAGGAAATTACATTGTTCGAGGAATTCTGAATAATCAAAACGCTACCCAACTCAAGTTTGCTATTTTCCGATGAAGTATTTTTTTCTCTTGTTGTTCGCCTTTTCTTTTTTTAGTTCGGAGGCCCAGTACCGAAGGAAAAACCAGCTTCTTAAAAATCTGGAATTACCTCCTTCACCTACCAAAAATGCTATGGAAGTTGGCGGTTTTCTTCAACTTGGAAGTTATCAGGGCGATTTAAACCCGTCGAATTTCACCTTTATTTCCACCGACCCAGGAATCGGGTTCTTCATCAAAAGAAATCCGGTAACCCTGCTTCCGAACAACACCTTTCGAAGAAGCCGAATCGTACGCAGGGTTTTTAATGCCGAAATCTTCGGCGCATACCAAAAGTTGTCATTCAAAGACGCTAACATCAACGACTTAAGGGGAATTAATCCTTTTTGTTACTCTTCCAACCTTCGGCGAAATTTGGGTTTTTCCACCAATATCCTCCAACTGGGTATGGATTTGGAATACAATCCGTTCATTATTGGCTACCAAAATTACTTTGCCCCTTATGCGGTAGCGGGTTTTTCGGGAATCTATTTCAACCCTAAAACAACCTACACCCTCGATGGCGTTACCAAAACCGTCAATTTGCGAAAGTTACAAACCGAAGGAATCAATTATTTTAATATTTCCAGTGTTGTGAACCTTGGAATTGGATTTCGGTTTGTTTCAGAACAGGGTTACACCATCGGTATTGAACTTTTCCAAAACTTTACTCAAACCGATTATTTGGACGATGTTTCTCGCTTCTATCCCGCAGATTTCTCCTCCCTTACCCCTGAACAAATCTTACTTTCAGCTCGAGGAATTGAACTCGATAAAGATTTCATTGCATCCGGTTACTCCTCGGCTTGGCTAAAAAATAATCCCGAAATTGTTAAAAAATACGCCGGAAAACGACGGGGCGACTCTTACGATAAAGATGCTTTTTGGAATTTGAAAATTTCCTACTCGCAAATTTTGAAACTGCGCCGATAAAAATTAACTTTGGAGAAATCGAACACCACATGAAAAATTATTCGTTTCTCTCCCTTACCCTTTCCTTCCTCCTCTTCTTCAGTTGTTCCAAAGAAAAACAACTTGCAAAACGAATGAATGGCGATTGGAACATCGATTTGTTGGAATACAAAACCAACTTAACCGACACCACGTCGGGAGCCGTTATCCCCGTTACCGGTTCAAGCGTTAATGCCGGAAGTGTCAACTTCAATTCAACCGAAAAAACCGGTGGATACTCCATCGATGCCAGCACCAAAGCCATCAACCTCACCCTTCCTGGATTTCCAAATCCGATCATCGTTCCTTCAACACGGATCACAGCCTCCGGAAGTGGAACATTCTCCAATACAGAAAACAGCATTACCATCATCGATGGCCAACGCGCACCCAAAGTTTTCAAAGTTATTTCTTCTGAAAAAACCACCATGCTTTTGGAAACCGATGAAACCACCCGAGTTGATTCTTTGAACCTAAATTTGGTGATCAACCTTTCCCTTTATCTTAGCAAAAAATAAGTGGATCCTGCCTCCGAAGAAGAATTCAATGCGTTTTTCAGTGCGGTTCTTCCCGATTCGGTAACCCGAGCCGAAGAACCGAAGTCGAATCAATTCTCTACCGATTTTTTAAAAAACTTTCCGTTTACTTTGCATGCTGAGCAGGATGATGCTCTTCGGCAAATGATCGATTATTTAAACCGGCCCACCGATCGAGAGGTATTCATCCTCAAAGGAGCGGCCGGAACAGGGAAAACCTCGCTCGTTTGCGGCCTCATCAAATTCATTACTTCCAAAGGAAATCCAACATTTTTGGCCGCACCCACCGGCCGAGCTGCGCGAGTGTTTAGCAACAAAGCCAACGCCGACGCTTGTACCATCCACCACCTTATTTACCGACCCCTCGATGAATTCAACGAATCGGGCGATCTCACCAAAATTCGATTTGAGCTGAAGATGGA
>JAIYBD010000285.1 GCA_027488715.1 Bacteroidota bacterium
ACAAACATCTCCGCAAGCCGATAAGGCAGAAATAAATTGTTCATTGGCATACACATCCAATTTCTGTTGCTGCTCGCCTTGAATGTTTTCGGTTCCTACCGCACCCAAAAGTCCGGCTAACCCGGCTTTGCGCACTTCCCAATTCACCACTCGAGCTGCTACACCGATGTTGCGCAACAAACTTGAAAGTTCTCCTTTTGCGTAAGGAAAATCCTTTTCTTTCTCAATAATGAATTGGTCGAGGGTAATTAATTTTTGAAGTGCCATGAAATTTCTTTTTTTTGCAAAGTTAAACGATTTCACGAATGTACCTTCTTCATAACGGCCAAAGAAAAAAAATGGATGACGTTCACATTCATCTCAACAATCGATCTTTCTTGTACGGCGACGGCTTTTTTGACACATTAAGGGTAGAGGACGGACGCATTCCATGGCTTGAGCTGCACTTTGAACGATGGACCAAAAGTTGTGAAGCCATGGGAATCGATTCGCCATTCCAAGAAACTGAATGGGAAAGGTGGATTCTGAGTATCCTAACAACCCAATCGGCTCGGGTTAGAACTCACCTTTGGACGGGCGAAGGGGTGCAATATGGAAATCGTGGAAAAGTGGAAACCCTTGTTCAGGTTTTTCCATGGGAAAGGCAAATGGAGATCCCATGGAGCGGTGGATTGGTTTTGGATGAGCACCTTCCGAAAGGGAAATACCAGTGGATGAAATTGAATTCCTCGTTTTTCTACGCTCAAGTTGAAAAGAAGATTTTTGATCGGGGTTGGGACGAGGCCTTACTGATGAATCAAGATGAAGAATTGGTGGAAGGATGCCATTCGGCTTTGTTTTGGAAACGCCAAGGGCAATGGTTCACGCATCCGAATGGAGCCGATGGAGTTTGGAGCACCGCCAAAGCGGCGGCCCTTCGTTGGGGAACTCCGGAAGGAGAAGCAGTCACCGAAGGCCGCCTTCATGTATCCGAAATCAATTCGGTAAGCGATTGGGCGATGGGAAATGCCTTGAATCCGTGGACTACGTTTTCGTTATTGAAGGTGTGAAATTTTCGCGCCTTCTTTCAGCTTTTGAGAAGCCAAACTCCAACTTTTCACCAATTGAAAAATCAAAATTGGTGAAAGGACTAAGGCCATTGGATAGGCAAAAAGCGCCATGATTTTATTGCTTTTGTATTGGTAAGGAATGACCGAAAGTGGGATTTTTTGAAAGCACAAATACAAAGCCGTTGACGTACCGAAGTATTTACGGGTTAAGTAAAGAACGCTGGGAATGGGTCGCGGACTGCTCCAACTTTTGGTTCGAAAGGCATCCCAGCTCCCCATTTGTCGCAGGCCGCCCTCCCCTACTTTCAGGTGAACCCTTTTTGCGAGCGGGTTAGAAACGTTGGAATAGCCATTCAAGTAAGCTCGCAAGCCAAACTCTCCATCGCCCATTCTCTGTTTTTCAAATTGCCGATCGAACAACCCAATTTCTCGGAAAATCTTCTTCGGCAATAATACGTTTCCGGTATCGATTTGATCCGACCACTTGAAGTAGGCGTACGATGCAGGCACTTTTCCACCAATGGTTGAAATGGATACTCCCGAAGAAATATCACATTTGAAATGATCCAAGCACTTCAAATGATTCTCAATCCAATCGGGATCCACCAAAGAATCGTCATCGTAAAGCAAAATCCAATCGCCTTTACTTTGTTGAATAGCGGTATTTCGAGCGAGCCACAGCGCCTTTTCTTCTTGATAAATCACTTTTAAATTGAGATTCCATCCTTCAAAAACGGTTGGATCGGAAGGAGAAGTTTGGTCGACTACAATCACCTCGAAATGGGCATAGGTTTGTTTTTCCAAATCGCGAAAAACATCTTTCAAATAGGTGTATCGATTTAAGGTAGGAATGATAACCGTAACCAACGGATTGGATTGAAACAACGGGAAATCACCTTCTTTAAACACCGGAAGGGGTACGCTCTTTTGGTACAAATTCAGGCGTTTTACCCCGAAAGATTGAAACATCCCCAGCAATTGGCCGATGGGATTTCGAAGGGTAAGGAATTGAATGAAAAAAATGTACCAAGCGAAAAACGGATTGAAATACTTTTTTACGAAACGGTACTCATCAGCTAGGGGAATTCTGCCGGTTTCCTTTAATTCAAATTGTGGTTCATTCAGCATCACGCCCCGATTCCATGCTTGGAAAGCAGCGTCCATGTACATTCCAGCTTCGCTTTTGTACCGATGGTCGAGATCGATGTGTGCTTGCACTTCGGCGGGAAGCTTACGGTAATCGAGAAAATAAACGAAAGATTTTTTAGGTGGTAAACGGTGATACCAAGTAGGCGCAATGAATTTGTAAAATTGAAACATAGGGTTAAGCTAAAACCACCAATTTGAATCCTTTTCCGTGAACGTTCATGATTTCGATGCGGGCATCTTCCTTCATCAATTTTCGCAATTTGGAGATAAAAACGTCCATGGAGCGACCGTTGAAATAAGTATCATCTCCCCAAATTTTTCGAAGGGCTACATCGCGAGGCACCACTTCATTCATGTTGTTGCATAGAATTTTGAGGAGTTCCGACTCTTTGGAGGTGAGTTTGTAGGTTTGATCTCGAACTTGTAGCGACTGAATAACGCTATTGAAAACCACTTCAGAGAACTCGAAGATATCGGTTTCGGCGCTATCTTCTACCTTTTCAACCCGAGAAGAGGTGCGCCGAAGCACAGCTTGGATGCGCATCAGCAGCTCTTCCATGCTAAACGGCTTGGTGATGTAATCGTCTCCGCCCGATTGAAATCCTTTGATGACATCTTCCTTAAGCGAACGGGCGGTGACAAAGATGATGGGCGTAACTTCATCGGTTGCCCGAATTTCTCTCGCAAGGGAGAACCCGTCTTTCAGAGGCATCATGATATCCAAAATCAACAGGTCAAATTTATCGTTCTTGAATTCCTTCAATGCCTTTTCACCATCAGAGCAATGGATAACCTTAAATCCCTTTTGCTTCAGACGTTCGGCAAGAATTGCGCCGAGATTTACATCATCTTCTGCAAATAAAATCTTCTTTCCTTCCAGCATATTTTCCATGGTTACAGCTTTTTCGTGGGTTGAATAAAGGGTAAAAACAGCATAAATGTAGCACCTTTGCCCAATTCAGATTGCAATTTAATGGTGCCGTTATGATTTTCCATAATAAACTTTACGTAAGAAAGTCCCAAACCGAATCCTTTAACATCGTGCAAATCTCCGGTTGAAACCCTATAAAACTTATCAAATGCCCGTTTTTGCTGGGCGGGCGACATTCCAATTCCATTGTCTTTGATGGAAATCAACAAGCCATCGGGAATGTTTTCGGTGGTAATTTCAATCACAGGCTCTCCTTCACAATACTTGATGGCATTATCCACTAAGTTATTGAATACGTTAATGATATGCGTTTTATCGGCTTTGATTAAATAACTATGTGCCTTCAAATGCAATTCCAAATGTCCGTTCTTGGCCTGAAGCTTCAGCTCGTTATTCCCTTGAAGCGACATGATGATTTCGTGAATATTCACTGGAGATAACTTCAATTGGAAATCTGACTTTTCGAGCAAACTGGTATTGAGAATTTTATCGACGTTATCCTGCATTCGGTTATTTTCTTCCAAAATAACTTGGGAAAATCGGGTCAAGGTAGGTTCATTGCTTTTTTCCGACCATTCCTTCAAATATTCAGCGGCCAGCACAATGGTTGCGATGGGAGTTTTCAACTCATGGGTCATGTTGTTGATGAAATCATTTTTCATTTCAGCCAATCGCTGCAATCGCAAAACTGCTCTCAAACTAAAAATTGCTCCCAAAAGAATCAGAGTAAAGGTGAAAAAGAAA
>JAIYBD010000125.1 GCA_027488715.1 Bacteroidota bacterium
CAACAAAAAAGCCGCCCGAAGGCGGCTTCAACAAAAAGCGTTAACTAAAATTACTTAGCAACGTTGATCTTAGAAACTTGGGTAGTTCCATTAGCAGAAACCTTCACCAAGTACATTCCGTTTTGCAAGAAGTTAGCGTTTACCGACTCAACATTGCTGTTGAAGTTCTTAGCATAAACAACTTTTCCAGTCAAATCCAAAATCTCCAAAGAACCTTCAGTAGCTTGTGAGAAGCGAACTTCAAACTGACCGTTCGATGGGTTAGGATAGATAGCTACTGACAAATCGTTCATGTTACGGCAAGCAGCAGTATTAACAGAGATCGTTCCAGGCTGAGAAACACCGCAAGTGTTCGTGAATACGTTCACACCAATTTTTCCGGAAACAAAAGCACCGTTGTTGGTAATTACCGCAGAGTTTGCTGTTTGGCTAACCAAGGTCAAACCAGCTGGCAAGTTGAAACGGTAACGAGTAGCACCAGCAACAACAGGCACAGTGTACGTCTCTTGGTCTCCAGGACAGATACTAGCTGATCCAGTTACAACAGGCTTTTCCAACAATGAAATTGTGATGTTCTTAGATGGTGTATTTCCACAGTTAGAAACACCAGCAACAGAGATCGTTCCTCCGGTGAAACCAGCAGCAAAGTTTACATCGATCGATGTTGAACCCTGACCAGAAACGATGGTAGCACCAGCAGGTACAGTCCAGTTGTAAGAGTTAGCACCAGCAATAGCGTTGATGGTGTAAGTAGCGTTAGTAGCCGTTCCACGAATTCCGCAAACACCTAAAGTAGATGCTGTGAATACTGGAGTTGTTGTAGGAGCAACGGCACGGATGCTGTAGCTACGAGTAGCGTTAGAGCAGAAGTTAGAAACATTACAAGTAACGGTACGGTTAGCAGCACCAGGCGCGAAGATAACTTTAACCATGGGAGAACCTTGTCCAGAAACGATGGTTCCACCAGGAATAGACCAAGTGTAGGTAGAGATGTTATTAACCAAAGGCATGGTGAAAGTAACAGTGTCAGTACCACCGAAAGCTTGACACCAGTTGGTGGTAGTTGTTGAAATTACTGAACCCGTTACAGAAGCAGTAACACAATTGGTTTTTCCAGAAATGTAGTTGCTAGAACCAGCATCAGAAACAGAGAAAGTAGATCCATAGTTCAAGATAGAACCAGCAGCTGGGCGATAATCAGGATTGGTGAAGTTGTACGGGTTGGTGAACAAACTGTAGTTGGAAGGAAGAGTATCATTGCGATCTCCCAAATAAGCACGAACGTTGAAAGTAGAACCAGAAGCTACTTCACCAACACGGGTTCTGTAGTTAGAAATAACGTTTCCAGAAACCAAAGCAGATGAGTCAACGCGGTTAGCGGCAATGTTTGTTGTGGTAGCTGAACCATCCAACATCACACCAGTAGCCCAATCAGACCAAACAGAGTTCAAAATACGTACACCGGCATTACGACGGATACGAGCTCCACGACGGAATGCAGGGTGAACAGTGCTGTTGTTATCTCCACGGAAAGGACCAATCAAAGTAACGTTAGAGAACGTTCCAAGGGTACGAGGCATAGCCGTAGTTCCGTTAGCGTCGTTATCGCACTCAAATCCTTCAGAAGTAGAAGAACCAGAAGGCAAAGAAAAAGAGTTATCACCAATGGCAGGATCTTTTACAGAAAGAGCAAACTGAACATTTCCTCTCCATCCGAAATCGGCATCAAAATCATCGTCCAAACAACGGTAAGCTACCAAATACTTGGCGTTTACCGTTCCACCGAACCACTCGAAAGCATCGTCGTTGATGAAAGAACACTGAACGTACTCGATGGTCGTTCCGCTACCTACTCCACCCATGGTCAAACCATTGATTTCGCGGTTTTGAGCGAATACATATCCACCGAACTCGATACGAACATAACGCAAAGAGCCAGAGTTATCAGCATCGTTCGATCCACCGAATTTGTGTTTAGGATCATCAGCCAAACCTTCGATGTTAGAAGAACCTTGGTTTGAAACGGCATTACCCAAAATCATAATTCCACCCCAATCACCTAATCCACGAGAACCAACGGCTTTATCAGAAGTGAAAACGATAGGATTTTGAGCAGTACCGTTAGCGATCAATTTACCACCTTTACGAACCAAGATCGAGGAGTTAGCAACTGAAGAGTTACCGCGCAATACTGTTCCAGCAGGAATGGTCAAAGTAACGTTAGAATCAACGTAAACAATTCCAGAAATAGAGTAAACGGTAGAAGCGTTCAACGTTGTGTTCGTGGTGATGTTTCCAGAAAGCGTAGCAGTTGGAGTACCATAAACAGCATTTTGAGGATCCCAGTTGGTCCAACCTGCCGTCCAAGGAGTAGCAGGAGCTGGAGCGAACGCCCCACGGTATCCAACCGGAGTAAAGAAGTTTTGCGCGTTCGCCATCATCCCGAAAGCAAACATAAGCGCCGACAAAAACGTAAGTTTTTTCATAAAAAGGGTTTTGTTTTTCTTGCCTCAAAATTCCTTTCCTCGCGTTACCTTGGCATTAACCCCATTTAAATCTTTGAGGAAAAACTTCTTGATTTATTGTTGATTTTCAAGCCCAAAACTCCTTTCATTGTTAACTTTTTCTCACCCTTGTGTAAACAAAAAGGGGGCCTGTTGGCCCCCTCGTATTTCCTTGATGTTTTTCTTAATTCTTAAGCACTTTTCCCTGCATGCGCTGTCCATCTCCTTGGAAAATGACCAAATACATGCCCGAAACAAGGGTTTCAAGGTCGATGTAAACCCGGTTTACTCCTTTTTCTACTTCCATTCGGTGAAGCACTTTTCCTTGCAAATCGGTTACAGTTACGAATCCGCCCAAACGATTCATTTCAGGAAGTACAACAGTTACACCCTGAGCCGTTGGATTGGGATACAAGGAAAGCGAACTCATTCCATTTTCCCCAATTCCAACCCCAGTAACTTGAAGCGTTAACGATGTAGAAGAGCAACCCGCAGCATTGGTAACAACCACGTAATACAATCCATTTTGGTTGATATTGATGGTTGAAGATGTTGAACCGGCAATGATGTTCCCGTTGTAGTACCATTGAATACCCGCCGTTGCATTGGTGCTCAAAACATTTCCATTTCGGCTGATGCTAGGCGTTGCTGGAAGCGGATTGTTCAACACCGAAATGGCTGAAGAGGTATCCGAACAACCGTTGGTGGTGGTAATGGCCTGGTAAGAACCCGATTGATAAGCCACGTAAGAAGAGCCGGTTCCAACGGAAGTTGTAGTACGGTACCACGCAACATTCGACCCCTGAGTCGTAGCGTTCAAAACCACACTATCGCCATCGCAAAAAGTGGTAGGTCCAACAGCACTGATGCTGATGTTGAAATTAGGCTTGATGGAAACAGGACGCAACGTAGAATCGGTACAACCAAAATTGCTGGTTACAATTTGTTTGATGGAGTAGTTTCCCGCTGCTGGATAAGCATACGTTGGAGCAATGGTTGTTGATGTAAAACCATTGCCAAAGTCATAGAAATGATTCAACGAACCCGAAGCAATGGAAGCAGAATCGGTAACACGAATCACATGTCCACGAAAACAAACCGAATTGGTATTCAACCCGAAACGTGCCAACGGTTGATCGTAAACCACAACCGATTTAGTTATGCTATCAGCGCAACCAAAAGCACTGGAAACAACCAATTTCACTGTTTTTGTTCCAGAAGTCGTGTATGTGGCATTTGAATTCGTCGCGGAAACAGTCGAACCATTCACCGTCCATGTTGACGTTGTTGTTCCAGAAGCAATGGTGGAGGTATTCGTAAACGTAAATTGGTTACCTCTCAAACACTGATCGGAATCGTTCACGGTAAACCCAACCGATGGATAAGGGTTGATGGTTACATTCACCGCAGCAGAAGGAGCTGATGGACAACCATTCTCGGTGATTACAGCCGTATAAGAACCTGCACTATTCACCGGTAAAGTTGCTGTTGTTGTTCCCAAAACAGAACCATTCAAACTCCAAGCTAAACTTCCACCAGCAGGAATGATGGTTGATAAGCTGGTCGATTGACCCGTACACAACGCTACCGTTCCTGATGGAGAAATAAC
>JAIYBD010000148.1 GCA_027488715.1 Bacteroidota bacterium
AACTGGTTTTGTTTGAAAGTAGAAGAGATTTAGCCAAAGTGGAATCGATTGGAATGCGTAACCTGGCAGTTCTGGTAACCAACGTATCTCCGCCAGACCCAGTAGGCTCTCGGTACTGTTTTGAAACCGATGGCTGAATATTTCGGAAGGTAGCCCCTCCTACTCGATTAATTTGGGTAGAAAAATCAGAAAATTGCGAATAAATCGAATCGGTAAAAATACGCTTCCCTAGCACTTTAACCGTTACCTGAATCACCGAATTGGTATCCCCGAAATATCCTAAAAATGGAAACGACAATAATGCTGAATCAATCTTTAGATTTGAAAAATTTGGCGTTAATGCGGTTGAAGGAATCAGTTGAGTGCAAAATTGAGCTGATGTTCTTCCGAATTGAGGATCATTCAAAACACCCAGTAAATGACGTCCGGTGTTTTTAATTTGTAAGGTATCTTCTCGCTGAATGGAAAATTGAAGAGGAAACGTATCGACCAATTGGGTCGTTAAATCGTCGCCAATTAGGGATAAACCAACATCCCCATCTTTTCTGCAAGAAAAAAAGATGGTTCCTCCCAGAAGAAAGAGAAACACATTTTTGAACGTTACGTTAAGCAAAAAGCGATTGGTAAAAAGTTTTGAGTTCATCAAAGTTTTCGGTAGGTTCCAAAGAAGTGAACATGGGTTTAGAGCTCGATTGTGTAAAGGTTAACACGTCTGAATCGACATCTCCGGAATGAACCGTTACTGCATCGGAATACTTAACTGCAATTTTATACAAACTGTTGCAAGACCCATCAAAATCAGCTAAATCAGAAGCTGTATCTGTTTCTGTTCCAAGCTTATGAATCATCCCTGCATTTATCTTTTCAGAGAACTGACTTTCATACAAAGAAGTCACCACCTTGGAATCCTGAAACACCGGATTGTCGGCATATTGCGTTTTTAGATAATAGGGAATGAGCGAGGTCAACCAACCGTTCAATTGAACAATATCGGGGTTCCATCCCAATTTGATTACGGTTTCTATCAATCCTTTACAAAAGAAAATCATTCTCTCGTCATTGTCGGCGCAAAAACCACCGTCTTTATCGCGCAAATCATCTTTTCTTGAAAAATATTCATCATTATCCAAGAAGTAAACCTGCATTTTGGCTGGAGTAAGGGAAGCAACCTTTACGATTAATGGGTTATCGTTATCCTCAATGATGATATTAATCCCTGACAAACGAACGACTTCATGGAGGCGGTGACGTCGTTCATTGATCACCCCAAATCGTGGCATTAATACTCGAATTTCGAATCCACGGTCCTGCATGGCAGGTGGCAATGAACGGGCAAATTCGGCCACTTGAGTCAGTTCCAAATAAGGCTTCATTTCATGGGCGACAAATAAAATACGGAGACGTTCCTTGCTCATACAATTTCCTTTGGTAAATAAGATGCAAAAATACGAAAAAGAAAGCAAAAAGAACTGCTTCGTTTGTAGTTTCGCAATTCCAATTCGATAACCATTTTTCATTGAAGACCATTACGACCATTTCTGAACTTCAAACCACGATTTCGGAAATTAAAAAACGAAAAAAAACTATTGCCTTTGTGCCCACCATGGGGGCGCTACATCAAGGCCACCTCTCCTTATTTCAACACCCTTCCCAAAGAAAAGCTGATGTTTTATTTGCATCGATATTCGTCAATCCCAAACAATTCAATCAGCCGGAAGATTTGGAGAAATACCCTAGAACCTTGAAAGAGGATGAAAAGCTCCTTCAAGAAATTGGGGTTGATTATTTATTTGCACCCAATGTTGAAGAAATGTACCCGCCCGATTACCAAGAACCCGGCTTCTCGTTCGGTTATTTGGAAGAAATCTTGGAAGGTGCATTCCGCCCAGGGCATTTCAAAGGTGTTGGCGTGGTGGTTTCTCGCCTATTGGAGCTGATTCAGCCCGATTTTCTCTATATGGGTGAAAAAGATTTACAGCAGTGTAAGGTAGTAGCTTCTCTCCTTCAACAAATGGAGTATCCCACTGAAATTTTGGTCGTTTTGCCTACCGTAAGGGAAGAAAATGGATTGGCCATGAGCAGCCGAAATATGCGGTTATCTGAGGTTGGAAAAGAAAAAGCATCGGCCATTTACAAAACCATGAATTGGGTGAAAGACCATTTTTCCAGTATCGATGGGGAAACGCTTGCGATTCAAGGAAAAGAAAAATTAGAGGCCGAAGGATTTCAAGTGGAATATTTCGAAATACGACACTGGAATAGCTTATTACCCCTTCAAAACAACAGTCAAAAAGGAGTCTTGTTGGTTGCTGCCTATTTAGAAGGCATTCGCCTTATCGACAATTTGGCGCTTTCTAATTAACTTTGTCAAAATTTTCGGGATGCTCATTCAAGCTTTAAAAGGAAAAATACATCGTGCCAGGGTTACCGAGGCGAATTTGAACTATGTCGGCTCGATCACGATCGACGAGGATTTGATGGATGCCGCAGGGCTTGTTGAAAATGAGAAGGTGCACATCGTGAACATCAACAACGGAGAGCGGTTTGAAACCTATGTGATTAAAGGGGCTCGAGACAGTGGAATTATTTGCCTAAACGGCCCAGCAGCACGAAAAGTGCAGGTTGGCGACTTAATCATTGTTATCGCCTATGGCATTTTCACTCCTGAAGAAGCAAAAAATTATACCCCTCAATTGGTTTATCCGGTTGAGAATAAATTGCCATGAAAAAGGGAATTTTCAACGTTTTGAAAATTGTTCTCCCATTGGCACTGGGAATTTTCGCTATTCAATACGAACTTAAACAATTAACGGAATCGGAAAAAGTACAGCTGTTTAATTCCATCAAATCTGCAAATCCACTTTTTCTCATTTTATCTGGCTTAACCGGCTTTGTTTCCCACATTTCTAGATCAATTCGCTGGAAATACACCTTGGAACCTTTGGGATACCATCCTCGATTAAAAAATAGTTTCAACTCCATCATGTTGAGTTACTTCGTTAACATATTCATTCCCCGAGGAGGAGAACTTACTCGAAGTGCGGTTTTATTTAAAACCGAGAAAATACCACCATCCAAAAGTTTTGGCACCGTAGTTACTGAACGTATTGCCGACTTGTTTTGCCTTTCCTTAATCGTTGGAATTGTGTTGTTGTTGGAAGGGAAAATTTTATCTTCGATTTTATCTGAAAAATTGGGTTCATCCAAACCTGGACTTGGCCTTCTTTTCGGATTTTTATTTTTTATTGCCATGGCATTGGCGGGGAATTACTTGTTGAATAAATGGAAAGACAAGGGGTTTTTCAAAAAACTTCATCAAATAAAAGAAGGATTGTTGCATGGAGCATTGTCGATATTTAAGATGAAAAACTCTTGGGCGTACATCGGTCACTCCCTATTCATTTGGATTTGTTACGCTTTCATGCATTATTTATGCTTTTTGAGTATTCCCGAATTGGCTTCTGCAGGAATTGGCCCCATTTTAGCCTCATTTGTGGTGGGAGGGATTACTCTAATTATTTTATCGGGAGGACTCGGGGTGTATCCTACTGCAATTAAAGACACGTTGGTCATGTTCGGGTTTTTACCTATTCCGTCATATGCACTTGGTTGGGTGATTTGGATCACTCAAACCCTTATGATTATTCTTGGGGGAATGTACTCAGGAATCTCTTTCATGTTTTTCAGTTCAAAAAAGGATGAGGTCCATTGAGTCAAAGATTTTTTCCTTGGAAGAACTTATCAAGGTTCGTTCCAAGCAAAAAGGGCAGCGAGTGGTTTTTACCAATGGTTGTTTTGATTTATTGCATCGCGGACATGTTTCTTATCTTCATCAAGCGAGAAATTTAGGAGACTTCCTCATTGTTGGTGTTAATTCTGATCAATCCGTTTCAAAATTAAAAGGTCCTACACGGCCCATCCAACATGAAGACGATCGCCTTTTTATTTTGGCAGGATTGGAGTGCGTTGATGCTGTTGTGCTCTTTCAAGAAGACACTCCTATTCAATTGATTGAAGCATTATTGCCTGATGTTTTAGTCAAAGGTGGTGATTATGTTATTGAAGAAATCGTAGGATTTGACAAAGTAACCCAAAATGGCGGATTGGTTACAACCCTTCCCTTTATCGATGGTAAATCCACTTCCAATATTGTGAAGAAAATGCAATAAGATTGCTTTTATTTTGGCATTTTGTTTCCTTTTTATTTTCTTTATGCCTCAAAATTTACTTTAACATGCTTCGCATAAAACTTGTTTTTTCATTTTTCATTTTAACAATACTTTCAACAGCGCAAAATAAATCCTTCCATCAGTGGGTTATTGCTCAGGACAATGAAATCAACTTCAACGGTCCAACGCCTGTAAATACACGCATTAATGGTTTTTCAGGGGATGAAGGTGGATGTGCTACCATTTCTGATTCAATCACAGGTAACCGATTATTCTTCAGTTTCGGCGGTGCATTATACAATCGAAACAATAGTATAATGCCAAACGGTGGAGGAATCAATGGAGGAGAAAGTGGCTCTCAACCGGTAGTAATTGTGCCTAGTCCTCAAAGAAATGGCAAATTCTACGTTTTTACAACCAAAGGATATGCTTTCAACAACGGACTTTATTATTCCGTAGTTGATATGAATTTAGATAACGGTAATGGAGATGTTGCTTCGGGTCAAAAGAACATTCCGGTCATTTCTACTCCTGTAGTAGAGAAATTAACGGCAGTCATGATGTGTAACAATCGCGATTTTTACATCATTTCCCACGAACTTGGTTCAAATCGTTTCATTTTTATTCCCGTTACATCTACCGGAGTTGGAAGTCCCATCTTCCTTTCCTCGGGTTCAGTTATCCCCAACAATGCCAACGCATCCCGAGGTGTCATTAAGGTATCACCTGATAAACAGCGTTTAGTTTGCGTACAAAGCCTTCCTACCAATAACGTTGTAGAGGTGTTCAATATCAACCATGGCTCTACTCCTACTCTTTCCAACCCTATTTCTTTGTTTACGTTCGGTGGTGAATTCGGAGCATCTTTTTCTACAGATAACTCTAAATTATACACCAGTACCTCAAAAGACACCACCATCGGTGGTAATAGTGCAGTAAAAAATCAAATTATTCAGTACGATTTAACAGCTGGAAATTTAAGAACTGGTAGGGTTCTATTTTCAAAAATTGATAACCTTCCCTTTTCCGTTCCTGGATATTTTTGGTTCGGCGACATGAATATTGCCCCCAATGGTAAAATTTATATGACCTTTGGTCATAATGCCTATCTAATCGGACTTTCGAATATTAATGCTCAGGTTAGCCAAGTGGCAATTGATTCAAATCTTCGTGTTGGAAGTACCGTAAGGGCTGGAATACCCAATGTGTTGACCCATTTGTATAATCAACCATTGCAAGCGAAGTTCACTTCGAATATTGTTTGCTTTAACTTCCCCATGGCATTTACCAATACATCATACACCAATTACACCAATAGCTTATGGAATTTTGGAGATCCTGGTTCGGGAGCCAATAATATCTCCAATGTTCAAAACCCTACCCACACCTACGTTACTGCAGGGAAATATAAAGTAACCTTAACCGTTTCCAATTCATGTTCTGAATCTGCCACATTCTCGGATAGTGTTGAAGTTTTTAGAGCTTTGCCCTTGGAATTAGGAAACGATACGAGTATTTGCACCGGAAATTCGGTTACGTTCGATACCAAAATTGGAGGTGCAACTTACCAATGGTTTTTATTACCTGACAATACTAATCCGATTGGTTCATCGCAAACCAGTCCGGTAAATCGCTCGGGCACCTACCTTGTGAACGTGAACACCTCATCTTGCAATGGCACGGATAGCATTAAATTGCAGGTTGATGTGGTAAAACCAAGAGTAGCATTTCCCGACACTTCTTATTTTTGTGCCGATTCAACATTATTCTTGGATGCCACCAACAATGGCGCCAACGTGAATGCCAAATATGCATGGTCAAATGGCGCAACCACCGGTAAACTAGCACCTACCGCAGCACAGAAATACACCGTTAATGTAAATATTGGCGCTTGTTCCGCAACCGATTCTACCGTAGTTTTTCAAGACTCACTCCCCAAAATTCGTGTAGCCGATCAATCCGCATGTCCAGGAGAACAAGTTCCTTTCCGAATTGACCCCAATCCAGGAATTGCAGGAGTACTTTGGAGCAATGGGGTATCTGGCTATGCATCCGTTTATTCTGACTCTGGTAATCATCGCGTAACGATTGCCTCAAAAACTGGTTGTGTTCAACGAGATACGTTTTTTTTGCGTGGAAAATGTAAACCATTTTTTATCATGCCTACAGCGTTCACTCCCAACGATGATGGATTCAACGACACCATGAAAATTGTTTCTTCAGGTGTTTCTGAGCTACAATTTGAAGTGTATACCCGCCAAAACCAAATCGTTTTCTCAACAACAGATCCAACCATGGGATGGGATGGAAATTATAACGGCAAAGCCTGTATGAGTGGCCGTTATTTTTGGCGCGCCTATTACAAAATTGATGTCTCTGATCCCAAAAGCATCATTGATCGTCCTCAATTCCAAACCAAAACAGGAATCATTACGTTGTTACGTTAAGTGAAAAAATTAGTTTTTTTATTTTTTGCAGCTGCCTTTTGGTGGCTGCTTTTTTTTAGATTCGGAGAATCACCCCGATTTTTTAGACTTTTCCTATGGTCAGAAACTCCAATGATCATCAAGGTTCAACGTGAACAGTCTCAAAAAATATCAAGTACAATTACCGGGAAAATAGAATTAGACGATTACGGAGTACCAAGAATAATTGGTCAAAGTGAAAATGACGCCGCTTACCTGCTGGGATGGTTGCATGGTAAAGAGCGCCGATTTCAAATGGAAATGATTCGCAGGACAGTCCAGGGCACCTTGTGTGAAATCGTCGGCAATAAAGCTATGTCCTCCGATATTTTTTGGAGAAGATTTCAATTTTCCAAAAAATGGAGAAGTTGGTATGCCCAACAACCCCAGGAGGTAAAAAACTATTTTAGAGCTTATGCCCAAGGCATCAATGATCAATGGGCTCACCAAAAACCCAACGAAAAATCCATTGAATTCTTTTTGCTTGATTTCGAACCAATGATTTTTCTAGAACAAGATTTATTCTATCTCCTTCGGTACATGGATTATTCTTTGAATTACGATGAAGGAGAATTGGCATTACAAGAAACCAAAAATCAACTACCTAAAGATGTTTACGATTTCTTCTTTCCCACCTCCCACCCCATCCAACATCCCATTCTTTCCGACCCTATTTCCATCCATCGCAACATTCCTCGAAAAAATGAGAAGCAGCCCATCGCGTGTGGTTTTTCAAAATCAGCAAGAAATTGGATAGAACCATCGGGAAAAACAGAATTGGGTTCGAACAATTGGGCGGTTGGGAAATCGAAAATGAACGGTGGTTTATCTGCCCTTTCCAACGATCCCCATTTAAAATTACAGTTGCCCAACACTTGGTACGAAGTCTTGATAGAAACACCACAAGGGAAAAAAGCCGGTTTCACCCTACCCGGTTCACCGTTCATCATTAGCGGAAACAACGACTCCATCGCTTGGGGAATTACCAACGCAACTTGGTCGTTGACCCATTTTTATCCCGTTTCACAAATTTCAACAAATCAAATTTCCCTAAACAACAACATCATTCCCACCAAAATAGAAAAAGAAGTTATCGATATTCGCGGGAGTGACCCAATTTTTCTGAACGTTCAATCCTGTGAATTCGGAATCGTTGATACCGTGAATGGAAAAAAACAATTAATCCAATGGGTGGGAAATGCCCCCGTGTTGGCCAGCAACGAGGCATTAACTTTTTGGGGATTGGAACATAGCAAGAACATTGGAGATGCTGAAAAATCGCTTCAACATTACGGACATCCTCCACAGAATTTTGTGATTGCCGATCATTCAGGTCATATCTATCAAGCTACGTGTGGATTCTTAGGGGCAACTTTCCCAAGTTCCCCAATTTCATGGATTAAATCGCAAAACCTCTTGAACGAAAAAAATCCATCGCGAGGATTCATCTATTCAGCCAACCAAGCTCAATCGAGTCATTCCAGTATTCATCAATTATCGCACAGTTTTGCCCCTGAAGCTCGTGCCAAAGGAATCGAAACATTTTTGGGGCAAAATCCAGTAACTCCCCAACGGCTTTTGGCCCTCCAAACACGAACCATCGACGAGGAGTGGAGTGATTACAAATCGAAGTTTTTAGCCCATATTCCAAAGAGTTATGCCACAATGAAACATGATTTATCAATGTGGGATGGGAAAATGGTAGAAGCTTCGGTTTCAGCCACCTTTTTTTCCGTTGTGCGTCATTTTTTGCATCGAGAATTAATACAGGCCTGTTTAGGTAAGGTGGCCTATTCACCAAATTCCGATCATTTGAACTATATTTTACTTCAGAAAGAAAGCGTACCTGGAATAAATGGTGACGTAAATATCTCCAAGATTTGGGAGCATTCCATGATCATGGGAATTGATTCTTTGGTGCGAATTCATGGAAAAAATTGGAGGAATTGGACCTACGGGAAGACGCATCAATCGGAAATCCAACACATTACCAAAATTTCAGCCTTGGGGGCCGGCTTATGGGATTTCCATGGTTCTCCCCGCAGCATAAATGTATTACGAATCGGTAAAGGGATTCACGGCGCATCCATGAGAAACACCGTTATTTTTACCGATTCAGGTTTTATTCGTTACTCCATCAATTTTGGGGGCCAAAGTGGCCATTGTTTTTCACCGCATTACATCGATCAAATTCAACCTTGGAAGGATGGACTTTATAGAAAACAGATCAGCTCCCATTTTAAATCTAGTATTGTTTATGAATTTCATCCTTAAACACCGTATTTTTATTTTCTGGGTGATTCAAATTTTGATTTTTGCTTCGGCTTATCATTTCTATCCTTCTTGGATGACCACCTTGATCGCGGCAATTTTTGCGGGAATTTTGAGATCAAACCCTTGGAGTTGGTGGAAAACTCCCCTAGCCCATGGATTGGGTTTACTCCTTGGCGCAACCCACGACCATCTTTGGAATGTAGCTGAAGTTGTTTCATCCATCGTTGGATTACCCTTTCCCTCTTTGTATTTAGGAACGGTTATGATCGTAACGACCTTGGTAGTTTCACTTACTTCCCACGCCGTTTGGTTATGGATGCCTTATCGAAAGGAGAGCAATTCATGAAAAAACTTTTATTTCTAAGTCTGCTTTTGGGAATTTGGGCTGGATGTGTAAGCAACCACCCAGGGAAAAAAAGTAAAAAAAAGAACGATTGTGGGTGCCCAACTTTTTCTGGACAACCTCAAAAAAAGCGCCGATAATCAAAAATTATTTAGAAAGTTTCCAAATAATTCCGACTTTTGCAAGATGAAACTAACCGATTTGAAAATGGGTCAAAAAGCCACGATTGTGAGCATCGACGACGCCATTTTTTCAAATCGTTTATTAGAGATGGGCTGTTTACCAGGTGAAGAGTTGGAAGTAATTCATTTTGCTCCTTACGGAGATCCCATCGCCATAAAAATCCTAGGATATTCCCTCGCATTACGCAAATCGGAAGCCGAAACCATTGAGGTCATCCCAAGCATTGTAGCATGAAAAAAATTGCTTTGGTTGGAAATCCCAATTGTGGGAAAACTTCCATTTTCAATATTCTCACCGGATTGAAGCAAAAGGTGGGAAACTATCCAGGAGTTACGGTAGAAAAGAAAACTGGAACCTTTTCAGCCCAAGGAGAATCGTACCTTTTGGAGGACCTACCTGGGCTGTATAGTTTGCACCCGTCCTCTCCCGACGAAGAAATTACCACTCGAAGTCTACTCGAGGAAACTCCTCATGTGATCATGATTGTTGGCGATGCCACCACCATGAAACGAAATCTTTTACTCATCACCCAAGCCATCGATTTGGGAATTCCATCCATGTTGGTGCTTACCATGGCTGATGTTGCCGAAAAAGAAGGCATCGTAATCGACACCGACCGAATGGAAGAGCTTCTTGGCATTCCGGTGGTTCTGATGAACGCACGCCAATCGGATTCCTTATTGTGGTTAAAAAACACCATCAAACAGGCTAAAATTGGGAATATCCGCATTTCATCCTGCGGAAATCAAGAAACCTACCGAGAATTCTTGCTCAATTCCTTGAATCATCAACACGAAGAAACAAGGAAAGCCAAATCGCTAGAGGTCCTAGATCGATACAAAATCATCGCTGGATTAATCAAGAAAATTGAAAAGCATCAAGAAGTTACCCGTCGAATCAAATCTTCCACCTTGGATCGATGGATCCTTCACCCATTTGGGGGATATGTCATTTTCATTCTCATCTTCTTTTTGCAATTTCAACTGATCTTTTCCATTTCAAGCTATCCGATGGATTGGATTGAAACCGGCTTTTCCATCATTTCAGATAAAATTGGGGATTTTTTACCAGCTACATGGTGGAGCGATTTAATTACCCATGGTTTACTGAGCGGAATTGGAGGCGTGGTTGTATTTGTGCCCCAAATTGCCTTGTTGTTTTTCTTTCTAAGTATTCTTGAGGAAAGTGGTTACATGGCTCGTGTTAGTTTTCTCTTAGATCGTACGCTACGTCGATTTGGGCTAAATGGAAAATCCATTGTACCGCTTTCGAGTGGAATGGCATGTGCGGTTCCTGCCATCATGAGCACCCGAAATATTGGAAGTTGGAAGGAGCGCATCATCACGATTTTAGTTACTCCGTTGATGAGTTGTTCGGCGCGACTTCCTGTTTATACCGTATTAATTGGCTTATTTACCCAAACCGAAGATCAATCTTGGTGGATTTTCGATTACCGAGGCATGATGCTTACCTTGTTTTATCTTTTGGGAATCGTTGCCTCGTTATTCATGGCTTGGGTTTTTCATTTTTTTATTTCGGACCGATCTATTTCTTTTTTCATTTTGGAGCTTCCCATTTTTCAGAAACCTCGATGGAAAAATGTATTTCAAAATGTTTTCGACAAATCGATGAGTTTTGTAGGCGGAGCTGGAAAGGTTATTTTATTGATTTCGTTGATTTTGTGGGTTTTGCAAAGTTTTGGCCCTAGCGACCGATTCAAAGAATTACAAAACCTACAGGCCAAAAATGAAAGCCATGCCCTGCAAATTTCCAGAGAAAAATTAGAATTGTCGTATGCAGGGCAACTGGGAAAAGCAATAGAACCGGTCATCCAGCCGCTTGGCTTTGATTGGAAGATTGGCATTAGCCTCATTACGTCGTTTGCGGCGCGGGAAGTATTTGTAGGAACCATGAGCACCATTTATGCCTTGGAAGAATCGGAAAATTCTGAAAAATCACTCACCGAACAGCTTCGGAATGAGGTTAACCCCAAAACAGGAAAACGAGTTTATTCCGAAGCTACGGTTTGGTCGTTGCTTATTTTTTACGCTTTTGCCATGCAGTGCATGAGCACCCTAGCCGTTACCAAAAAAGAAACCAATTCTTGGAAATGGCCCCTCATTCAGCTCGGATATTTAACAGCCTTGGCCTATCTTAGTTCCTTATTGGTTTACCAATGGCTAGCCTAACTATCGAAAAATTGCGTTCGGGATTAACGCCCTATCTTCCTTCAAGAACTTTAGAGCCCCTCGCCAAGTTGATCTATGATCATCAAATTTCCATTCGAATTACCAAGAATCGAAGCACAAAATTGGGAGATTATCGACCACCTTACGACGGCAAAGGTCACCAAATCTCCATCAATGGAACCTTGAATCCCTATCAATTTTTGGTGACCCTTCTTCACGAAATCGCCCATTGTTTTACATTCATCCAATACAAAAACACAGTTGCTCCGCACGGAGAAGAATGGAAAAACCAATTCAAAAAAATGCTTGAACCGTTTATCAAGCATCACATTTTTCCAAACGATATTGAAGACGCTCTCATCAAGCACATCAAAAAAATGAAGGCATCCAGTTGCTCCGACCCCAATTTATTGATGGTATTGAAATCCTATGATGAACGGGACGAGAACCATCCCTTTGTCCATTTGGAATCCCTTCCTGTGCTCATGCGATTTGAGTTTAAAGAAAAAACCTACGTCAAAGGTCAAAAGCGAAGAACTAGAATCGTTTGTACCGAAGAAATTTCTGGCAAACAATTTCTTTTCCATCCAATCGCCGAGGTAATCCCTATTTTTGCAAAATGAAAATTCTAATCCTGACATCTGAATTTCCACCCAATGTTGGAGGAATTGGGAATCATGGATACAACGTTGCTTTGAATTTTTCAAAAAACGGACATGAGGTGTTGGTCATAGCGGATTCTTTGACTCAAAATCGGGAGAATCTCAGGATTTTTCAAGAAAAACAACCCTTTCTCATCGAGTGGATTCCCCGAAATCCAGTCGTCATACTCACCTACCTCCACCGCATTTTCAAAGCCATTCAACATCATAAGAAGTACGATGCCGTTTTATGCAGCGGAAAATTTTCGCTTTGGACAGGTGCCATCCTTCGACTTTTGAGTGGTAGGAAATCCATATTTGCCGTTGTTCACGGTAGCGAATTGGACCTGAAAAATCGGTGGCTGAAAAAGCTAACGACGTGGAGTTTATCGAAAATGGCGGAAATTATTTCCGTTTCACGTTACACAGCACAGTTTATTCCTAAGGAAATTCAAAGTCGAAAATTGATCACCATTGTCCCCAATGGAATTACATCGGAGGAATTTCAGGTTGAATTGAATCGCAAACAAGTTAAATTGCCTGGAAATCCATCCCTTATCACCCTAGGAAATGTGAGTCAGCGTAAGGGCCAAATGAATATCATTAACGCACTACCCGTACTATTAAAGAAGTTTCCATCCATTCATTACCACATCGTAGGAAAACCGTCGGAGCGAAGTAGTATGGAGAAAAAAGCGCTTGAACTAGGAGTTTCTTCATTTATCACCTTTCACGGCATGGTTTCTCGGGAAGAACTCATGGAAAAACTTCACGGAAGCGATATTAAAGCCATGTTAAGTGATCATACGCCAAGTGGTAGTTTTGAAGGATTTGGTATTGCCGTTTTGGAAGCCAATATTTTTGGAGTTCCAGCCATTGGAAGTAGCAATTCCGGCATAGCCGATGCGATTGATGAAGGGAAAACTGGATTTTTGATTGACCAAAAAAACAGTTCTGAATTATTGATAGCCATTGAAAAAATCATGGCCAACCATGCTGAATTTTCAAATTCGGCTCGAGCGTGGGCCGAGAAACACGATTGGTCGCTTCTTATTCAGGAATACGAAGCCATTGCTTTGAGAACCGCGTCTACCGATAAATGATGCATGCAATGGCAAGGGGCATCTCTTTTGCCTAAACATTTCAGACAATCTCGATCGGGGTAAAGTACAATTTGACGTTCATTTTCAGGGTGCGCCCATTTCCCTCGATAATCGCTGTTTCCAAACAAAGTGATGTTATCTTTTTTGAGCAAATTTGCGATATGAATTACTCCAGAATCGGCACCAACTACCCATTTTGAATCTCGAACGAGGGGAATGAGTTGAGGTATAGGAAGATGTACAAATGTCCCTTTGCCCCATGATTTGATCCATTCTTCTCCTTTTCTCCGATCCTGAAATCCGCCAACAACGATGATTAGCAGGTTCGAATATTGACCTTGCATTTGTTGGCCAAGTTGGAGCCAATATTCATCCGGCCACCGATTGGCTACCCCTTTCGTGAAAGGAGCAAAAACCACGTAATTTCCTGGTTCAATACTTGAATTCACCTCCTCTATTTTCCAAGGTAAAGGCAAATCTATAGCCGCCTTTGAGAATTTAAGATCGGTTAATAGACTTTCCAATCGTTGCATTTCGGAAGGGAAAATGGTATTTCGAAGGTGTTTTTTTGCAAAAAAAGTTGTTTCTTTTTTCCAACCTCCTGCATGTTTTACTCGGGCAAGTTTGACCAAAAAAATCGAAATCAAATTCCATTTAAGGGAAGCACTGTAGGGTAATAAAGCCAAGAGATGTTTTGCTTTACTTTCTTTGATTTTTTGGAGCAATTGTGCGAAATTCCAGTTAGAACGATCCCAAATTTCATCAACGACTCCATCTTCCAAATAATCTTTAAAATGAATACCTGGAATTCCATTGTTATGGGAAAGAAGAATGATTTTGGCCGTGGGGAAATTTTGACGAATTCGAATCAAGGATGGAAGCGTTAACAAACCATCGCCGAGATGGGCATCGCGCCAAACGATCAAGGAAATGGGCTGGGACGTTGGCGCAATCGGATGAAAAAAAAGCTTTTGAAAAAAAGACAACAACAACTGATACCATCCCAACAGAAATCCCTTCATCGCATCAAATAAAGTTTTCCCATTCCATTTTTAAAGAAACGATCACCGGAGGTCTTGAATTCATTCATCTTTTCTCCTTTATGCCTTACTAACACCCGATAGAAATAAACACCATTCCCCAATCGATCTCCAAATTGATCAGTGCCGTCCCAGGCGAAATTCGAAATATTGTTTCCAATTCGAAGTGTCCCCAATTCCTGTTGTGTAATTTCTCGCACCAAACGACCTGAAATGGAATAAATTTGAATGGAAATCTCTTCTGGAATTTCTGAACCGGTTAATGTAAAAACAAATCGAGTTTGAGTTGAAAATGGATTTGGATAGGGGAAAAAGTTGGAAATACTCGACTGATTAATCACTTGAAAGGTCGATTGATACGATACTTTTCCAGATGGATTTTCGGAATAGTCAAACCCTTCTACTTTTAATTCATACCATCCATCAACCAAGTTTTTTGGGGAATAGATTGCTTCTCCGACATTGGATTTTCCCGTGTTTTGCCATTGCAATAAGCCGCTGGAAAAATAAACGGGTTCAAAATCAAAGGCACCAGGAATCTTCAAAAAAACTTTCAAATGGGTGGTATCATCCAATTTGAAAAACGGATTTTCATCGGTAATTCTGAATTGAAAAATGGGGTTTGGAGAAACGATTTCTTGATTGATAAGCGGCCGCTGTTCGATTTCCACTTCCAACAAAGGTGCTTTTTTATCCTTTAATACAACAAATCGGTCTTTAGCGTAATTATTTGAAAGGATCCGTTCTCCTTCGGATTGATTGGGTAAAATACTTAACTCGATGGAATTTGAACCAACCCAACCTTCGGTGGGGAATTTTTGCTTCAACAACAACAATTGATTCGGCAATAAGGAATCCAAACGCGTACTTAAAACTTCAGTCGTTACTCGATTTGCGTTGGTCATCCGATAACGAATTTGATAATCAACCAAAGTTTCATTTCCGATGTTCTTGAAACCATATTCCATCTCAATGGAATCGCCTTCTTGAATAGAATCTGAATAAAATCGATAGTAATTTCCGGCTAAAATCGTGCCCTCCAACAACGGTTGGAAATTAACACTCCAAATTTTCAATTGAGGTGCACTAAAATCCGTAGCATCCATCCCTTCGAAAACGAGTTTTATTTTCGGATATACTTGAGCTGAAATGGTATTCAAGTAAATAAGCGAATCTGTGGTTGGACCAAGTAAATGAACCTCCCGACCGGATGAATCGATTCCTACAATCGAAACAGCAACGGAATCATAGGAGCTTTTCAATGGATCAATTCGCACAGAATCCAAAGAAAACCAATCCCAAGTAAAGGAATCCCATTCTTTAACGGGTCCTATGGGTATACTGGAAATTCTTCCTTTTGAGTACGGAATTTTCACAATTCGAGTCAATCCGAAGGTATCTAATCCGGCATTTGCGATATTGGTATCGAGGAGCGAACCGAAACTAGCCGTGCCAAAACCCCATCCTTTACGACCAATAATTCCTATGGAAGTGGAATCATTTCTCACCCCACGCACCACGTTGGTATCTGCTCCAATTTGAACCAAGGCTTGCATGACTGAATCATTCCAATTCTGAACTTGAATAAAGGGTCGATTTGTAGATCCTGGATAATAGGATGAAACGCAAACAAAATTTCCGGTGGGGATGATTCGATTGATGTGATCGACAAATTTTGAACGATCATTGGGCAAGGACATGTTAAAGGCAACATAAGAGCGATAATTCGTGGTGGAACCGCAAGCCAAATAGTAACTAGGTTCCAACGTTTTTCCATTAAAATCAGCTACAATTAGATTTCGACCAGCACAGGCACCAGCGCCATTCACCGATCCAGAACCAGGGGGTTGTTTTCCAGAAATGTACACCCCACGACCTGATGTGGCAAACCTTTCCATAAGAATTTTTATTTCAACGGAAAGCGAATCAAATGAAAACAACTTATTCGATGTGTTAAAATTGATACTATCCATCGACGTCGTGTTCCAATGTTCAGGATGACTTTGACTCCAACCCGGCTTTTGCCCCATCAATCGAGTAAATGAACGATAGATCCAGTAGCCACCCGCGGTGTCAGGCAAGTCCAATTTAGCTCGCAGAAAAAACACTAAACTATCTCTTAATCCAGTAATTGGAACATTCAATTCGATCAAATTATTGGGGGAGGATGGGAAAAATTGTTGTTTAAATACAGAATTAAAGGTTGGGGTCGTATCTAACTCAAGAATGACCGGGGTAGAAATATTTTTTAGATCCGAGTAGGCCATCACGAGTTTCACCGTATCGGTTCCGATGATATCAAAATCAGATGGTGAAATCACTGAAATACCATTTCCCGGCAAGAAATATTTGTAGTTCACCCGATTATTAACCCAATTATCCAATTCATCAACTTCATTCAGTGAATCAATAATGATGGTAAATTGATTACTTCCTTGATACTTTTGGCTTGGAGATCGAAAAGTATAGGAGTACAAATCTCGATTGTATGGGGATTTTATTTTCAGGGGAATACCAAAGGTATCGATGCCGCTTTCTACCTTTCTACCTACATGAATTTTGATGCTATCATCGGTCGATTTGCCGGCATTATTTACAAAAAACTTTAAGGTAATGGAATCCATCAAGGCATTTGCTGGATCAGGTTCTAAGTAAACATCACTGGGTGATATAGAGAAATCGGGTTTGGGTGAAGAAAACACCTTCATGGCGGGATCGCCCTGAAAAATGGCTTGTTGAATATGAATTTTGGTATATTCGCCACCGATTCCTTGAAAACTTCGCATGGCATTTTGGAGGTGTACGCCAACGGGCTGCCCATAATTGTGTTGAATACTCCCAAAAAATCGTTTCGACAACTCACCCAAATACGGAACGAGTCCTAAATAACTATGCGCCAACCATCCCGATGCTCCAATTTGATTGGCTAAGGTAAATTTTTCACCCAACGAATTATCTTCAAAGGCATTCCCAACATAACAACCATTGAAAATCATCAATGGGTATTTCCCTTGGTTGTTGTATTCCGACGGTTGACCGATATCGATGGCTAGGGTATTGGTTGAGCCATGTCCGAAGTAACTAAAAATCCCCAAACCTTGATTCACCTTGTCGATAATTTCCCCTTTGAGTTTATTAGAAACTGGTAAAGTCGTGTTTTTTTCAACTTTATACGAATAGGCCCCAAATGGAATACCTCGAATGGAGTCAAAGAACGCATTTTGGTACTGGGAAATGTCATTCAACTCGAAAGCTGATTTTGCACCGGTAATTAAGGCCATCTGTTTCTGCCAAACGGCTGGAGGCGCGGATTCTGTAAAACGAATTTTACTCAAAAAATAATCAGCCTCTGCATTGGTTCGAGCAGAAATTCGTCCCGTTGGAATGGCGGGTTCCAATCGAGATGTGCCTAACCCAGAAGTAAGCAAAATATCTGAAGCCGGATTTCCCATGGTAGGGATCAGATTATTTTGCATGGAAAATGTACCTCGTGGCTTCCTTACATAATCAGAAACGTATCCTTTTCCAACCAACAAAAGAAACTGTGGAGTTTGCGTTTGCGTTCCCAATAGAAAATGGATGTAATTTCGTATAGCCAGAGGGTGTTGAATTCCGTAAGAAAACTGATCGTATAGATCGAAGATATTCACCAAGGCCACCCGGTAGGCTCCGCCTTGAACCGATGATCGATAGGTGGCATGCGCAATGGTTGCATTTTGCAAGGATGGATGGAAAATCATGATGTATTGTGGATTCGCCGGCGTTTGGTAATTCACCATCCGTACAGGCCACAAACTATCAATCAAAACAGGATGAGCTAAGTAATCAAAAATGAAGTACTGATAACCGGTGCCGGTACCCGGCAACATGGCATTGAAGCTATTTCCTACAACGCTTCCCCTTATCGCATACCTTTGTTGCAAATCAAAGAGCATCGGGCTGGCCAGAGCAGCATTCTTAAACGGCGAAAACCGAAGGTAAGGAGAAGCAGATGTTCCTTCGAAGGCAAACCTACGTTGCGTGCTATCACTCATTTCAAAAGTTCGAGGATAGGTTAATTGCGCAAAACTTAGTGCAATGGCATCTACCGCTAAATTTTGATCATCAACAATGGTTAAGGTAAAGGTTGGGTTATTCACCAAAGTGGGTAGAATGAACCTTTTTTTCACCCTCGTTAAACCATAAAAAAGGGTATCCATCAAAACAATGGTTCCTTGTTTTAATTGGATATGATGATTGTAACCTGAAGGAACATTAGAAACATCGGCGTTGGAAACTCCATAAAACTGTAGATCTAATGTGCAGGGAACGGCCTGAGTCGACTTAAATGGCGTTGAAAAAGAAAAGTTAAAGTTTACATCTTGACGAACAGGTGCTGCGGTTGGATTATTGATGACTTGCACTCGTTGGCCCATCCAACCTTCTCCCTCCCCCATTTCACTGAAGTAATTAGAAAAATACGGAACACCAAGATAGTAAGCGTTCGTATCTGCTCGAGTAACGGTATGATGATAAAACAATTCCGGATTCCCTTGGGTGTTCGAACCATCAAAATCCAAAAAACGAAGTCCGGGTTGATTTCCAACGGTTAGAAAATAGACTGAAGTATCGGTGTACAATGAAATAAAAGAATGCGGCTGGGTTGCTCTTGGAACATATAAGTTGCTATCCAACCAGCCGTCATTGGGTGTGCCGTGAAAAAGAAAAAAATCAGAGGGGTCCAATACCCCATCCGATTGCCCTTCAGCGTACAAAGGAACTTCAACCCCTCGGCAGAAAAGCTGGATGTTTCTTGGATCGAGGTTTGAAGGCAAACCACTATTCACGATTTTTTGAAAGTCGATTTTATAAATACCCTCTTTTCCTACTTTGATTTTTTTGTAGGTTTGATTCACATTCACCCAAGAATTTGAAAAGGGTTGAGCAAACGATATCGTAGCAAAAAAAAATATAAGGGCTATAAAAACCCATTTTGAATGCTTAACGTTCCAACTCATTGGTACAAAAATACTGAAAAGGCCCCGAAATCACGGCAATTTTTGAATAATCTCTTTAGCTTGATCAAATTCAAAAGCCTCGAGAGGAATCATCACTTCAAGAAGATTACTTTTTTGATTGGTTTCTAAATTTGAAATGGATATCAAATTTCGGCATAAATCTACAGCAGCAGGATCATTTTCCTCGATGGAAACACGTAATTCCTCGATTTTCAACCGAATATCTTCTTCAGAAAAATTATTGTTTTGATTTGAGGAATCAGCTTGAATGGGATTTAAACGACGAATGTCTATCACAATCGCGCTCAATTCAGTTAGTAATTCTTGAATATCCAATGATGCAGAATTCCATGCATGATCATTCATTTCATTTTTAAACAACAAGGATAGCGTATAAGAAAGTTGATAAACCTTGTCAGCGCCTAGGTTCCCAGCAATACCGGCCAAGGTATGGAAATAGGAGGCTAAATTGGCAGAATCCTTTTGATTGACTAGTTTTTCAATCTCTTCGGAAGCTGAATGGTAGTTTTTAGCGAAGGTTTGCAATAAACGTAAATAAGCATCCACCTTATTTCCAATTCGAGTTAAACCACTTTTGGTGTCAATTCCGTGAATGGAAATGATGAACTCTTCGTTCTTGGAAATTTGCTTTTGCACCGAATGATTATTTTTAAGTTGCTCATCCAATGAAATTTCGGGGCAGAGGTATTTAAAAATGGTTTTATAAAGAAAAACAGGATCAATGGGTTTGGTAATATGTTCATTCATCCCCGCAGCCAAACTTTTTTCAGCTTCCCCTTTCATGGCATGAGCCGTCATCGCTAAAATGGGGAGATTTTCAAATCCATCCAGCGCCCGAATCGCTTTCGTTGCCGTTAAACCATCCATTTCGGGCATTTGAATATCCATTAATATCAAATCGTAATGATTAATTTGAACTTTCTCAACGGCAATTTTCCCATTTTCAGCCGATTCAATTTCCAATCCAACCTCGTTTAACAATTCAGTTGCGAGTTCCCGATTTATTTCTTTATCCTCCACCAGAAGCACCTTTTTACCCGTAAGGTATTCTTTAATGATGGTTGTATCGAGTTCAACCTTGGGTTTAATGGCTTCTTTTCCTTGTTTGATGTGTAAGATTTCCAGCAACGTATCGTGCAAGGTGCTTTGATTGATGGGTTTTAACATCACACCATCCACTTCTTTGTTATTTGCAGCATCTTTTACCGTATCAAGGCCATACGCTGTAACCATCAGAATGGCTGGTATTTCGTGGCCTTGTTTTGATTTTAGCTCTCTCACCAGTTGCGAACC
>JAIYBD010000188.1 GCA_027488715.1 Bacteroidota bacterium
ACAAAACCTCGAATGATGGAGGCTACCTTTCCGCCCCCTTTTCTTTCGAGATGAATTTTTAGGTTTTGCTGTTGGGGCGGTAACGTTTCTGCATCATTCAAATTGAAAAACGAGTAATTGAACTCAGGATCGGTGGAATACACCACTCCTTCGCGGTTTTTATCTTTTTTTCCCATGTTACTTTTTAAATGCCCAACGTGCAATTTCTTTCAAAGTTACTTTTTTTCCGTACATCAATACCCCAATTCGATAAATTCGGGCGGAAATGTAGGTAATAAAAACAAAGCTCAATACCATGGTAACCATGCTCAACGCCAGTTCCCAAGGAGCAACGGCATCAAAGGCAAAGCGCGCCATCATCACCACCGGAGCCGTAAGGGGAATCATGGAACTCCAAAATGCCGTGGCCGAATGCGGCTGAGCCACCGCCGTTTGGGCCAACAAAAATGCAACAATGATGGGAAGCGTTACAGGAAAAGTGAGTTGTTGTGCGTCTTGCTCTTGATCTACGGCCGAACCAATGGCCGCAAACAACGCAGCATAGGTTAGGAATCCGAAAATGAAGTAAAAGAAGAACACCAATAAGAATCCGGGAACATCCGCCATGGCCGAAAGCGCGTCGGGCGACATGGCATCGGGAGCGGCAGTAGCCGATGAAGAAACGGCATCGCCCAAAAAGGCGGGCAATACCAACGAAACCACAATCATCGTTAAACCAATCCAAATGAGGAATTGCAACAAAGCAGTGGCTGCGATGCCCAATATTTTTCCCATCATGAGTTGGAACGGCTGCACGCTCGAAATCAATACCTCCATGATTCGGTTGCTTTTTTCTTCGGAAACGCCGCGCAATACCTGCATGCCGTAAATCAAAATGAAAAAGTACATCAACATGCTACCCACCGTGGCCAATCCAAACGCTTTCTCGCTCGATTGAGAACTTCCTTCGGGTTTTACACTTTGAATGCTGAATTCCGGAGTTTTCAAGGAATCGAGTTTGGCCCTCGACACTCCGTTTTCTTCCAATTTTTTGTCTTCAACCGTTTTGGAAATATTCTCTGTGAGATAATCCTGCACCTTTAAACTCAATGGCGATTGGCTGGTAAATTTCAAGCCTTGACCTGGGTTCTTTCCAAAAACCTCAGGGGTAATGGTAAGCAAACCCAAATTTTCATCCTGCGCCAAACTATCGATTAAAGCTTGGCCTTTCAATGGCGCAGGAATGAGAAGGAGTTTTTCCTTGCTAGGAAGTTTTTGATTCCACAAATTCGCTTCATCCTGCACCCAAATGGTTTGTGCCGAATCGTCCATTTTGGCAATCAAAACAGGAACCGCAATGAATGCCGACATTAATAACGGGCCCAAAATGGAGAGAATCCAGAATTGCTTGGTTTTTACCCGAACGAATAATTCCCTGGAAAGGATTAGGTAGATGGCTCTCATAGGGCAGAATTTTGAACGATTTGAATGAAAATTTCATTGAGTCCCGGAATCAATTCCCGGCAACTGTGGATGGTTAGCTGGGATTGAAGGGCCTTTTGAAGCCACTCGTTCACCGAATGTTCGGCCATCGGCAAAACGACTTTTTGCCCGTCTTCCGTTTGAACAATGGAAAACCCTTGCATCCAATCGGGGATGTTTCCTTCAAATAGCAACTCAATTTCACTGGATTTGTGGGCCTGACGTATTTCCCGGGTGGTTCCCGAAAGCACCACTTTGCTTTGGTGAATCATCACCAAACTATCGCACAAGGTTTCTACCGATTCCATGCGGTGGGAAGAAAACAAAATGGTGGCTCCCCGTTGTTTTAAATTCAGAATTTCTTCCTTGAGAATTTCGGCGTTCACGGGATCGAAGCCGGAAAACGGCTCGTCCAAAATCACCAAATCGGGCTCATGAAGGATGGTTGCGATGAATTGCACCTTTTGTTGCATCCCTTTCGACAAGTCGGCCACGTGTTTGTTCCACCATTTTTGAAGGTCGAAACGTTCAAACCATTGTTTGCAACGGAGGGTTGCTTCCGATTTAGACAAGCCTTTGAGTTGCCCCAAGTAGATGACTTGATCGGCGATATTCATCTTCTTATACAGCCCTCTTTCTTCGGGAAGATAACCCACCTTTTGAATGTCTTCCCTGCGAATTGGACGACCTTCAAAGAGCACTTCGCCTTCGTCGGGCGCAATGATTTGATTGATGATTCGAATGGACGTGGTTTTGCCGGCGCCATTGGGGCCCAGCAAACCAAAAATGCTGCCCTTAGGAATGGAAAAACTTACTCCATTGAGGGCCTTGTGCGCTTCAAACGATTTATGGATGTTGCGCAGTTCAATAAGATTCATGCTTTAAAGTTCTTTAAAAAAACCTGAATAAAAAACCATTTTTTACCCGAACTTCGCTGATCAATTGAACGATCTGTATAAATGACCGCTATGAAAGGACGACTATTTTGGATTTTAGGATTCATGTTTTTACTTAACGGCAATTCCTTCGCTCAGGTTTACCGTCAAGCCGTAGGAATTCGGGGAAATGGCAATCTTTTGGGATTTTCTTTTGTTCAACGAATTGCCCCTTCCTTAACCGGAGAAGTCATTCTTGAACGAAACCCCTTCGACTCACACATTGCCGGAACGGTTCGCTTCCACAAAAGCACATTCGGCCCTCGCTTGAATTCGTACTTTGGAATTGGCGGACAAGCTGGATTTGTTCGATACGCGCCGGGTACTTTTGTTGGTTTGAATACGCAGTTTGGATTGGAGTACAAACTGCCTTTATTGCCCATTCAAACCAGCATTGATTTGATGCCCATGATCAATATCGGGCCGCACCCCAAAAACATTTACTTGCAGGTTGCTTTGGGAATTCGTTATGTTACCAAAAAAGATGAAACGCGAGGCTTGCGTGGCGTTATCAATCAAATGAAAAGCATGCCATGACGGATCGCGACCTCTTCTTAGAGCACACCATCGATTACTTCGGACCTCATGCCGAGCGCAAAGGAGAAATCGAATCGCAACTGCCCACGTTCATTCAGTGGGATTTTGTTTTTTTTTTTTTCCAAAACCCCCAGTTAAAACAATTGGAAGCAGAAGCCTTTCGTCCGGTTCAGCAATGGTTTCGCAACCAAGGTTGGCCCGTTTTACGTTTAGCAGAAAACGTTTGGGAGTCGGTTGAAAGCATTCCTGAAGAGGCCCGAGTGCCGGAAGAAGTGGTTCAACAATTGCAAGCGCGTTTTGACCAAATGGAAGATCAGCGAAAAGGAGCGGTGTTTACGTTGTTCTGCTGCGGAAGCGATCGCACCCACTGGACGGCCGCTCAAGCGCTCTTGGAGGGCGGAATTACCCCCAAAGAATTTGCTCTCGTGTTGGCATCGGCCGAAATTACTGCCGCCAAATTGGCTGGACAGATGAGCAAAACCGACTGGAAAGAAGCTTTGAGGGAATTTGAAGATTTGGCGTACGACGCCCTCGATTTTGCCGACGAAGAAGCATGAAACGCATTGGATTAACAGGAGGAATTGGGAGCGGGAAAAGTACGGTCGCTTCGGTTTTTGCCACCTTGGGGATTCCGTGTTACAATAGCGACCGCCGCGCCAAAGAACTTATGGTTGAAAAAGATTCCCTACAAACCTTCCTCTTCCAACATTTCGGACCGGAGGTCATCCAAAACCATCAACTCCAATCCTCCATCATTTCCAACGTTGTTTTCGAACATCCCGAAATGCTGGAAAAACTCAACGGTGCCGTACACCCCGAGGTGGGGAAAGACTTCGACGCTTGGTGCGAAAAGCAGACCTCTCCATATGTTTTGAAAGAAGCAGCGCTGCTGTTCGAAAGCGGGAGCTGGAAAAATTTGGATGCCATCGTTTGCGTTACCGCTCCCGAAGCGTTGCGAATTGAACGCGTGATGCAGCGCAACGGATTCTCCCGTGAACAGGTGAAGGCTCGGATTCAAAATCAAATGCCCGAAGAAGAAAAAATTTCCCGATCTCAATTTGTCATCGAAAACGATGGAAACCATTCCCTCATTGAACAAGTGTTGGCCATCCACCAAACGCTTCTCAAGAAATCTTAATTAACAAAACCCCCTCTTTCTTTTTACAACCCCGTGTTTACCTTTGTGGGGTGAAGCGATTCATTTCCATAGCCTTACTTTTCTCTTTCGTATTCGCAACGGCCGTGCCCGCTGCGGTTATCGATTGTTGTTGCAAGGCCATGCAAGCCGAAAGTTCAAGCTGTTGTGCATCGATGGAAGATGAAGCGGATGCGTGCTGCAGCGATCAAGAATCGGTGATTCTCAAAAAATTCGAGGAAAAGGCGGCCTTTTTTCAAGAGAAATCGGTGGAGAAATCGGAAAAACCGATCTTGCATCCTCACGGAAAAGCGCCCAACGGTTTGGTTGAATTCGCTTTCAACCGGGCGCTTCAACTTCTTCTCCCCACATCCATCAAAATTCCCGAGCGAGTCCCGTGTTCCAAAAGGGATATCGTCAGCTTTTCAACCCATACTTCCCACCGTTTTGTGGGGATCGATTTTTCCATTTGGCGCTGTTGAGTTCAACCCATTTTCACTTGAAAATACGTTGAACATCAATCCCAAAAAATGAAAAAATCCATCTTTATCCTATTCATATTCGGCATTTTTTCGGCACAGGCGCAAAACCTATGGTTCGGAAAAATCATCAATAAGGCTTCTTTAGAGCCTATTTCCGGAGCCGTGATTCGGTTCGGAGAAAACGAATACGCCCTTTCCGATGCTCAAGGGCGCTTCAAAATCAAATCATCGGACACCCTCCTCACCCTTTACTTTTCCCATCTCGGTTACGTTTCAGATTCATTGGTGGTTTCCCATCAACAAAAAGGAATCTCCATGCAGATGAGTCCGGCACCGGTGGAATTGAAGGGTGCAAACATTGGACGGAAGCGAAAATCGACCGAGATCAGCACTTTGGATTCTCGAGCGGTGCAAACGATCACCACCCGAGAGTTGCAAAAGGCCGCCTGCTGTAACCTCAGCGAAAGTTTCGAAACGTCGGCGGCTGTTGATGTTTCCCTTTCCGATGCCCTTACCGGCGCTCGCCGCATCAAAATGTTGGGCTTGGACGGAAAATACGTGCAATTGCTCACCGAAAACACCTCGGAATTTCGAGGATTGGGGCAGGCATACGGCATTCAATACGTTCCCGGACACTGGATGGAATCCATTCAGATTTTGAAAGGGGCCGGTTCGGTTGCTCAGGGATACGAAGCATTTACCGGCCAAATGAACGTGGAATTGCTCAAACCTCGTGAAGCCGAAAAGTTCTCCATGTCGGCCTACCAATCTTCCCAAGGTCGATCCGAGTTAACGGCACACGTGGCCGGAAAAGTGAATACCGCCTGGCACGGGTTGCTGGCCGCCCACACCCAACAAGAACATATTCGGTGGGACATGAACCACGATGGGTTTTTGGATCAGCCGCTCATCAACAACGTGAACGTGTACAACCGCTGGCATTGGCAAGGAAAACGCGCCGAGAGTCAAATCGGAATCAAGTACTTGAGGGAAAGTCGGAATGGAGGCGAGGTTCCTTTACCCGAAGGAATCATACCGTTGGTTCCACAATACTTCATCAATCACCACACGGAGCGGTTGTATGCCTGGGCCAAATTTGGGATTTTGTTTCCAGGAAAACCCTACAAAAGCATCGGAAATATTTTATCGTCGGGCATTCACAACCAGCATTCCCAACTGGGGTGGAATGATTATCAAGGAAAGGAGAAAAATCTTCAATACTCCTTTTTGTACCAAACCATTTGGAAAGATACCCGCCATCAAATTAAAATGGGGGCGAGTTATTTGTGGGATCAATTCGATGAGAAATTCCGGGATTCGAGTTGGAATCGCACCGAGCACGTACCCGGAATCTTTGTTGAGTGGCACGAAAAACCGCAAAACCTTCCCCTTGATTTGATCGTTGGCCTTCGGGCAGATCGACACAATTTGTACGGAGGTTTTCTCACTCCCCGATTCAATTTGAAATGGAACCTTACCGATAACAACATCATTAAAATTTCCTACGGCACCGGCTTCCGCACCGTAAATGCGTTGGTGGAAAACATTGGTTTTTTTGCTTCGGGAAGGCAATGGATCGTGGAAGAAGCGCCCCAAGCCGAACGCTCCCAAATTTTGGGCGGCAGTTTCATTAAAATGATGGATTGGTTCGGTCGGGAATGGGTGCTTACCTTGGATTACTATGAAACCCATTTCCAAAACCAATGGTTGGTGGATGTGGAAGAAAGTGGAACGCTGCGCATGTACAACCAAAAAGCGCCCTCTTTTTCGAAGAGTTTTCAGGCAGAATTGAACGGAGAAGTTTTGGAAGGCACGACCCTACGGTTGGCTTACAAATACGACGACCCTAGATCGGGCTTTTC
>JAIYBD010000064.1 GCA_027488715.1 Bacteroidota bacterium
AAGCATTTTTCAAACCAAGTAGGTTGGCTTCGGTTTTTCCGTAACGTTCTATGGCAGAAGCAAAGTCAAGATAAACAGCTTCTCCAGTTTTATTCACTCCGTAACCAGCATCGCAACGCTCTTTGGCAGCACGAGAAGCAACGTCTCGAGGAACCAAGTTTCCGAAAGCAGGATATCTACGTTCCAAATAATAATCACGATCCTCTTCTTTAAGTTGAGTGGGTTTCAACTTTCCAGATCGAATGGCCTCAGCATCTTCTTTCTTTCGAGGAACCCAAATACGTCCGTCGTTACGCAAAGACTCCGACATCAAGGTTAACTTGGATTGATGGTGTCCGGAAACGGGGATACAGGTTGGGTGAATTTGAGTATAACATGGGTTGGCCATGAAAGCACCACGTTTATGAGCTTTCCAAGCAGCAGTAACGTTAGAACCCATGGCATTGGTAGAAAGGAAAAATACGTTTCCGTATCCGCCCGTACACAAAACCACAGCGTGAGCTCCGTGACGTTCTACCTCACCTGTAACCATGTCACGAGCGATGATACCGCGAGCTTTTCCATCAACTACCACCAAGTCAACCATTTCATGACGGCTGTACATGGTTACTTTCCCTTTGGCAATCTGACGGCTAATGGCCGAATAGGCTCCCAATAACAATTGTTGGCCTGTTTGACCTTTCGCGTAGAAGGTACGAGAAACCTGAACACCGCCGAAAGAACGATTATCCAATAAACCGCCGTAATCGCGGGCAAATGGAACACCTTGTGCTACGCACTGATCGATGATGGAAGCGGATACTTCGGCCAAACGGTAAACGTTGGCTTCACGTGCACGATAATCACCACCTTTAATGGTATCGTAGAACAAACGGTAAACGGAGTCACCGTCGTTCATGTAATTTTTAGCTGCGTTGATACCGCCTTGTGCTGCGATGGAGTGAGCACGGCGGGGGGAGTCTTGGAATGCGAATGCTTTCACATTGTACCCCATTTCGGCAAGGGATGCTGCGGCAGAAGCACCGGCCAAACCGGTACCAACTACAATAACATCGATGCGCATTTTATTGGCCGGACTCACCAAACGGATGTGTCCTTTGTGATTTGACCACTTCTGCTCTAACGGTCCGGCAGGAGATTGTGCGTTTAATTTACTCATATCTGTATCTCCAATTAATCGTTTTCAACTTCGATAAGGGTGGATTTCGCTTTGTACGATTCCGATTTCTGAATTTCTTCAGCACTTGGAATAAAATGATACACGTACAAAGGAATGATGGCAAATGCCATGGGAACGACGATGGAGAAAATAACCCCAACGCGTTTTACCAACAAGGTTAGGTTTTCGTGAATCAATCCGAGGGTTCGGAAAGCACTTTGAAATCCGTGGTACAAATGGAATCCAATTGGAATCATGCACAAAACATATAACAACATGTATGGAAAACTGTGAAAAGCTTCCACGACTTCCAAATAAAGGTCTTTTACCTCATTTCCATTATCCAATTTGAATGTTGGTTTCATTTCGAAGTGCATTTCAAACCAAAAGTCTGACATGTGAATGATGATGAATGCCAACATGGCGGTTCCAAGAATTCCCATGTTTCGAGAAGCCCAAACGGAGCTCGTGCTGGCTCTTTCGTGGGCGTAGCGTTGTGGACGAGCAGCACGATTCGCCATCACCAACATGATTCCATCAATGGCGTGAAACAAAATGGAAAAATAGGTTACGTAAGATAAAATCTTCACGAGCGGATTGGTGGTCATGAACTGGGCATAAGCATTGAATGATTCTGCCGCATGAGTGGGGTCACTAATAAGCAACTGGAGATTTCCTGCGAGGTGACCTACTAAAAAGGTACACAGGAAAAGCCCCGTTAATGCCATCCACCATTTTTTTGCGATGGATGATTTAATGAGTACTGAATTTGCCATACAATTTACTTTTGGTGCAAAGGTAAGTTTTTATTTTTAACGATGTAGGGGTGATTTTGTTCACAAATTATTCGAAACTGATTTTTCTAGGGTGCTTAAAATGATCTGTGGTTTTCCGGATTTTGTGGAAGGGATGTGATCCACTTGATTGAAAGTAATCTGAAGAACTTCACCAGCCTTTTCATTCATGATTTGATGGAGCTTTTCTAACGTAGAGGGGTGAAAGGTCGAAGGATCGGGAATGTATTCAATTTCAAATCGATCCAATTGATGTTGTATTACCCTAAATTGGTAAATTTCTTGGAAATGTTCCCAAATTCCGGTGAAAAAGTGAACGATTAAAATTTTTCCGGAAGGTGTTTTTACCAAATCGGTATCTCTGCCAACAATTTTTTCGAGAAGCGGAAAGTTTCTTCCGCAAGCGCAGGGTTGAGGGTTTTTGGGACGAATGGCAATGTCCCCCAAATAAAAGCGGATCAACGGCATTTTATGAGCATCTAAACGGGTTACAACCACAAATCCTGGTTCACCATCGGGAACAGGAAGTCCCTTTTCATCCAATAATTCAAAATAATTTTGAGCAGAAATTTGGTGGTAATTCCCCAATTCACATTGGCTGGCCATCATAAATCCTTCGGTGCAGCCGTAGGTGTCGAAAACCTTGGTATGAAACACTTTTTCAATCTTTTCTCGATAATGAGGGAACATTTTGTCTCCAAGAGAGAAAACAGATTTGAATTGAATATCGTTAATTCCTAACTCTTCTGCTTTAATAGCATAACCATACAATGCTGAAGCATATCCAATAAAAAAATCAGGTTTTCTTTTTGCGTTTCTTAAAAGTGCTTTTCTTACAACCTCATCCGAAATATTGTAAGCCAATTGATAATCAGTACGAAGAAAAAAATCCTTCATACCTTTCATAAAAGAACGTTTAGGCGACATTCCTAATTGTAGGATTTTTCCACCAATTCGAAATCCACCCCACTCCCAATAACTGGTTTGAACGGCTTGCCCTCGTAAGTATTCCCGTTGGGTAAGGAAAATTTCGCTCTGTAAGCCGCTCGATCCACTGCTTTTTTGGCAAATGATATCTTTTCCATCTAAGGAGCCTACCACCAAATCCTTTCCAACTTCTCGGAGGGTAGATTTATGAATGATTGGAAATTTATTGATGTCTTCCAATGCATTTCCAGTTAATACTATGTCCGACTTTTGATAAAAAGGAACATGGGTTTTGGCGTAGGATAGGATATCACTCAATTTCTTTTTCTGAATTTCTTCAAGGTCGTTTTTAGAGTAAAAAGGAATTTTTCGGTATTCCTTTAATGTTTTCATAAATTCTGTTTTGAAATACCAATCGCCGAATGGTAAAACAAACTTTTCTAAAAAAAATCCGAGCATGCACCACAAAAATAAGGCATGAAAGTTGAATAATACCGATTTGCATCCGCAATTGAACTGAATTTTGAGGATGTTTTATACCTTTAATGCATATGATTCAATATTTTGAAAACGACGCTTTTGATATGGAAATGAACACGGTGGATGTTGTTGAACTTTCCAACGATGAAATTTCTGCCAACATGCCCGCAAAACTGCCAATTCTACCTCTTCGAAACATGGTACTTTTTCCATCTACGGTTATTCCCATTACCGTTGGAAGGGCAAAATCCATCAAGCTGATCAAAGAATACAAAAAGAACGGAAATTTCTTTGGGGTAGTAACCCAGAAAGATCCCAATGTTGAAGATCCAACAACCGATGATTTGTACAAAATTGGGACCTTAGCTAAAGTAATCAAAACGTTCAAACTACCGGATGGTGAAACGACGGTGGTTATTCAGGGTGTTTCCCGATTCGAAATGTTGGAATTAACCGATACAGAGCCCTACTTAATGGCCAAGGCCAAAGAAATAGATGAAGAGATACTCGACGCTAATTCCCCCGAATTACAGGCTTTGGTATCTTCTTTAAAGGAAGCGGCATTCAACGTCATCAATATTTCCAACTACATTCCGAATGAGACCGTTAACGCACTAAAAAATGTTACCAGTCCCCGTTTCTTGGCCAATTTAATTGCCACCCATTTACCCATCTCCGTAGAAGAAAAACAGTCCATTTTGAATGTACTACCGTTCTCAGATATGGCACTCAAGTTGATTGAACTACTTCAAAAAGAATTCAATCTACAGGAAATCAAAAATCGAATCCAGGATAAAGTGCGTTCCGATATCGATCAACAACAGAAGGAATACTTCCTGCACCAACAACTCAAAACCATTCAAGAAGAATTGGGCGGGAAAACACCTGATTTAGAAGTTCAAAATCTTCGCGAACGAGGAAAACAAAAATCGTGGCCCACAGAGGTGGCCGAATTCTTCAATAAAGAATTGGATAAGTTACAACGCATGAATCCAGCAGCAGCCGATTATTCCGTTGTCCTCAATCACGTTGAGCTGCTCTTAGATTTACCTTGGAACCAATTTACCGTGGATCATTTCGACATGAAGAAAGCCCAAAAAATTCTTGAAAGAGATCATTTTGGCTTGGATAAAGTCAAAGACCGTATTCTGGAATATTTGGCTGTCCTCAAGTTGAAATCCGACATGAAAGCCCCCATTTTATGTTTGGTTGGCCCTCCTGGAGTCGGAAAAACTTCCTTAGGCCGTTCCATTTCCGAAGCCATTGGGCGAAAATACATTCGAATGTCGCTCGGTGGGGTTCGCGATGAGGCCACCATCCGAGGTCACCGAAAAACCTACATTGGAGCCATGCCTGGCCGAATTATTCAATCCATCAAAAAAGCCGGATCTTCCAATCCCGTCATCATTCTCGATGAAATCGATAAAGTAGGCTCTGATTTCCGAGGCGATATTTCATCGGCCCTCCTCGAAGTTCTTGATCCCGAACAAAATTCAACATTTTCCGATCATTACTTGGAACTTGATTATGATTTGTCGAAGGTGTTGTTTATCGCTACCGCAAATTCACTTTCCACCATTCAACCGGCCTTGTTGGATCGAATGGAGATCATTGAAATCAATGGTTACACCATGGAAGAAAAAGTAGAAATCGCGAAAAAGTATTTGGTGCCAAAACAACTTGCCGAGCATGGTTTAAAAAAGAAAGATTTGGAAATTGGGGCAGATGAGTTAGAGTTTGTGATTGATGGCTTTACGCGGGAAAGTGGTGTGCGTAACTTGGATAAGCAAATTGCCTCGTTGGTTAGAGGAACAGCAAAAGAGAAGGCATTGGGCAATTCCTTTAACAAAAAGATGTTAAAGGAAGATGTTCGAAAGATTTTGGGTATACCTCGATTTGAACACGATCGTTACGAGAATTCCACGGTTGCTGGGGTAGTAACCGGACTAGCGTGGACGGCCGTTGGAGGAGATATTTTGTACATTGAATCTTCCATTTCTCCAGGTAAGGGCCGATTAACCATCACCGGAAACTTAGGAGATGTGATGAAAGAATCGGCCTCCATTGCATTGGGTTACATCAAAGCCCATTTTTCGCAATGGAATATCGATCCGAAATTGTTTGATGCAACCGATTTGCACATTCACGTTCCCGAAGGTGCCACGCCCAAAGATGGGCCTTCAGCAGGAATTACCATGTTAACTTCCTTGGTGTCTTCCTTTACGCAACGTCAGGTAAAGTCCGGAATTGCGATGACGGGTGAAATTACCTTAAGAGGAAAGGTGTTACCGGTAGGAGGAATCAAGGAAAAAATCTTAGCTGCAAAACGAGCAGGGATCAAAACCATTCTTCTTTGCAAAGAAAATCGGAAGGACATCGAAGAAATTAATCAAGATTACATTCGCGATTTGGAGTTCATATTTGTGGATCGAATGGAAGAAGTAATTCAACATGCAATTTTGCCGGATTTGGTAGAAAATTCAGTTGATTTTAAATCCATTTTAGAACAATCGACAACCAATAAATGAGCGAATACAAGGGATTGGTGGTCAAATCGACCGGTAGTTGGTACCGCGTTTGGGCGAATGGAGCATTCATCGATGTTCGAGCTGCTGGAAAAATTCGGTTGAAGGGCCTGAAAACGACCAATCCGATTGCGGTTGGCGACATGGTTGTGGTTCGGGACGACCTTATTCAAGAGGTGGAGGAGCGGAAAAATTATCTGATTCGCCGATCGACCAACCTGAGCAAGCAGTATCATATTTTGGCGGCGAATCTCGATGCCGCCGTTTTGGTCGCTTCCATTACCAAGCCCCGCATTGCTCCCGGATTCATCGATCGATTCTTAATCAATGCCGAGGCTTATCAGGTTCCTGCCATTGTTGTAATCAATAAAATAGATTTGGTGGATGCCGATCATGAAGAGTTGGAAGATCTAGCTTTTTTGTATCGAAGCATTGGTTATCCTGTTTATTTGTTGTCAACAGAAACGGCGGATGAGCTTCCATTATTGGTTGAATCAATAGTAGGTAAAACCGTGTTATTCACTGGTTTTAGTGGAGTAGGAAAGAGTACATTATTGAACCGAATTGATCCGTCTTTTGAACAAAAAACAGGTGAGATTTCCGTTGCAAACGAAAAGGGAAAGCATACCACAACCTTCGCGGAAATGTTCTTGATGGAGGATGGAACCAAAATTATCGATACGCCTGGAATCAAAGAAATGGGGCTTGTAGATTTTGAAGCTTGGGAGTTATCTCACTTTTTTCCCGAAATGAAAAAGCACTCTTCCCATTGCAAATACAACAATTGCATTCACAAAAATGAACCGGGGTGTGCTGTCAAAAAAGCGGTCGAGGAGTTTGAAATTCATCCATTTCGTTACCAAAATTACCTTAGCATGATGGATGAAAATTTTAATTCTAACTAAAACGCCCTCAAAACAAGTACCTTTGTACTTTTTAAAGACCATTTGGTCAACACTATTGCATGACATTTGAACAACTCGGCTTAATCAAGCCCATTTTACAATCTTTATCCGCTGAAGGTTACGAAAATCCAACACCCATTCAAGAAAAATCCATTCCTACCCTTCTCAAAGGGACCGATTTATTGGGATGCGCCCAAACAGGAACTGGAAAAACAGCAGCCTTTGCGTTGCCAATTTTGCAACAATTGCAAGCTGATCCCATCGATTTTAAAAATCGAAAAATTAAAGCGCTTATTGTTACACCAACCCGAGAGTTGGCCATTCAAATCGATGAAAGTTTCAAAACTTACGGTAAACATCTGCCTCTTAAGTCTACGGTGATTTTCGGAGGGGTCAACCAAACAAAACAAGTTGAAGTCCTTAAAAAAGGAGTCGATATTTTAGTTGCCACCCCCGGACGATTGCTGGATCTACATCAACAAGGTTTTATTTCCCTTCGAGATTTGAAAGTCTTTGTTTTGGATGAAGCTGATCGCATGTTGGATATGGGATTTATTCACGATGTGAAGAAACTTCTTAAAATTATCCCCGAGAAACGTCAATCCTTGTTTTTCTCGGCAACCATGCCTCCTCCCATTCAAGAATTGGCAAAAACCATTCTTCGAAATCCGGTTATGGTTGAAGTGACTCCTGTTTCCTCTACGGCCGAAACGATTCAACAGAAACTCTACTTCTGCGAAACTGCTGAGAAAAAAGATTTGTTGGTTGATTTAATTCACGACAACCGCATGAAGTCGGTCTTGGTATTTACACGAACCAAACACGGAGCCGATAAGGTAGTTAAGTGGTTGGTGAAAAACCAAATAAGCTCCATGGCGATTCACGGGAATAAATCCCAAAATGCACGTCAAAATGCATTAAATGCCTTTAAAAAAGGAGAAATTACAGCCCTCGTAGCTACCGATATTGCCGCTCGAGGAATTGATATCGATGAACTCAAGTGGGTGATAAATTTCGAGATTCCCAATATTCCGGAAACCTATGTTCACCGAATCGGTCGATCGGGTAGGGCCGGAAATGAAGGTACAGCCTTTTCAATTTGCGACCCTACTGAACGGACTTACATTCGAGATATTGAGAAAATTATTAAGAAGCAGATTCCAAGAGGGAATTAACTACGATTTCTTGCGGAAAACAGCATCGTAAAAGTCACCAAACCCGTGTTTGATTTTTCCGGCCAATCCGTAACCATTGGCCTCTAAAATCTCTGTGATTTCCTCAAACGAGTGCGAATTCAAATACATATCGTCGTTGTGCACCTCTAACTGAATGAATTCGATGGGGTGAAGCAGAGGTTCGGAAAACAATCCGTGTAAACACGCCAATTCGTGTCCTTCGGTATCAATTTTTAAAACGTCGATATCTCCCATTACGCGGTGATTGATGTAATGAGCCAAGGTGGTAATCTCAACGGGGTAACTCGCTTTGATGATTTGATCAGGGGTTACTCCCAACACTTTGGCTTTTTTCTGCAAATATTCCGATTCTTGATCCAAGGGTTCAAATGAGGAGGTGGAATGGAAGATATTTTCGTAAAACGTTTTAGTTCCAATTTCATTGCTTATGCCCAAAGGTTCCAAAACAACGTTTGATTTCCCTTGGTATCTTTTTTGCAGATTTGCAAAAAGGGTTGGATTTGGCTCAAATGCGATGATTTCACAAGATGGATTAACCTTGAGATATTCATCAATGGTTTGCCCCAAATTTGCACCTACATCCATAACCCGTTGAACTTTTTGGGGCATTTCTTTTGCGTAAAATTTCATCAATCGACGAGAGAAAACCCATTTTTCGTTCCATTCAATGATTTGTCGAATGAGGGAAATGCGCAATTGTTTCAGCATAGTTTTAGTTTAAATTGGGGTCAATAGGGTAGCGGGATAATTCAGAAAAGGTGCCTCCCAGGGTTTTGAGCACTTTTTTCCAAAGTTGCTCTACCTCGCTATCGAAAACGAAGGCGGTTGGTACATGGGCAACGACCCAACTTTCATTTTCACATTCTTCTCGTAGCTGTCCAACGGACCACCCCGAATATCCCAACAGTACTTTAATTTGAGATTTCTCGGCAAAACCCTCTTCGATAAGTTCGAAAAGGCGGGTAAAATCGCTGCTCCACCACAAATCAGGGGTTACCTCAATGCTTTTAGGCAATAGTCCAAGTCCAAGATTGTGAAGGAAAAAAATAGTATCCTGTTGAACTGGGCCACCCAAGAATACGGGCATCTCCATCCCTTCCGGTACATCAATCATGTCGGCAAGTGGAATATCCAAGGGTTTGTTGATGACAAAGCCGATTGTTCCTTGCTCATTATGTTCAACTAAGACCACTACACTTCTGAAGAATTGGGGATCTTGAAGGTAGGGCTCGGAAACAAGGAAGCCACCGGCTTTCAAAAAAAATGAAGGTTTTGAACTCATTAATCAGGCTGGTGGAAAGGGTATTCCCAAGAGGTTGGAGGATTGAGGTTTTCTTTGATGGTTCGAGCACTTACCCAGCGCATTAAATTCATGGCCGCTCCGGCCTTATCGTTGGTGCCTGAAGCTCTACCTCCACCAAAAGGCTGTTGTCCAACCACAGCGCCCGTAGGCTTGTCGTTAATGTAGAAGTTTCCTGCGCTGTGACGAAGCTTATCAGTCGCTAATTGAATAGCGTAACGATCAGTGGAAAGAACAGCTCCCGTTAAGGCGTAAGGTGAGGTTTGATCCACCAAATCCAATGTGGCTTCAAATTGGTCGTCCTCGTAAACGAAAATGGTTAATACCGGACCAAAAATCTCTTCGCACATGGTTCGGTATTTGGGGTCGTTCACTTGAATAACCGTAGGTTCAATGAAATATCCTTTCGATTTATCGTAATTACCGCCTGCGACAATGGTTTGGCCATCGGCCTTTGCTCGATCGATGTAGGCGGAAATGGTGTTGAATGAATTTTCGTCGATAACAGCATTGATGAAATTGGTGAAATCTTCAACCACCCCCATCTTCATTCCTTTCAAATGTTGAACCAGCAATTCTTTAACGGCTGGCCAAATACTGGCAGGAACATATGCACGGGATGCCGCAGAACACTTCTGCCCTTGGTATTCGAATGCACCACGACTCAATGCAGTGGCGACCACCTCAGGACGTGCCGAAGCATGCGCCACAACGAAGTCTTTTCCTCCAGTTTCACCTACGATACGGGGATAACTTTTGTATTTAGGAAGATTATTTCCAATGGTTTGCCATAGTGTTTGGAAGGTTTCTGTGGATCCAGTAAAATGCAATCCGGCGAATTCTGGATGACTGAAAACAACCTCGCCCGCTTCGCGCCCACCAACTAAAACCAAATTGATCACTCCATCCGGTAAACCCGCCTCTTTGTACAATTGCATCAAGAAGTAGGCTGAATAAATTTGTGTTTCGGATGCTTTCCAAACGACGGTATTTCCCATCATGGCAGGAGCACATGCTAGATTGGCACAAATGGAGGTGAAGTTGAACGGTGTCAAGGCGAAAATGAAACCTTCCAAGGCACGGTATTCACTTCGATTCCAAGTAAGGGGAAGGCTTTCGGGTTGTTCGCGATAGATGCCATCGGCGTATTGAACGTTGAATTTCAAAAAGTCGATCAATTCACAGGCTGCATCGATTTCGGCTTGGAATGAATTTTTTGACTGGCCCAACATGGTTGAGGCATTGATGAGGAATCGATATGGGCCTGCCAACAAATCGGCCATGCGAAGGAAAATGGCTGCTCTTTGTTCCCAAGGTAAATTTTCCCAATCCTTTTTGGCTTTAAGGGAAGCTTCAATGGCCATTTGAACGTGACTGGCATCTCCTCGGTGATAATGGGCCAAGGTATGTTGGTGATCGTGCGGAGGAGCAATTCGTTTGGTGTTTCCGGTACGAATTTCTTTTCCACCGATAATCATCGGAATATCAATAACTTTAGAACGTAACTCTTCAAGTGTTTCTTTAAGTTTTTTTCGCTCAACAGATCCTGGAGCGTAACTCATTACAGGTTCGTTTTTAGCGATGGGCGGAGTGAAAATTCCAAAAGCCATAAGGTTAATTTTTTTTGCAAAGTTAATGCTTGGGGAACAATCCTAATCTCGAATTTGTTCAACCCATCCAAAATCCATTTGTCGTTTCTTTAAATCAATTTTCTTAATGCGAACTCGTACTTTATCACCCATAGTTAAAGTGTTGCCCCAACGTCGTCCAACCAGTTGAAAACCATTTTTTTCCAACAAATACCGGTCATCCCGAACGTCAACCAGGCGAACAAGTCCTTCTGCCAAATTAAATCCAATTTCGACGTAAAATCCGAAATCTTTGATTCCGCTGATAACACCTTCAAATTCTTCCCCAATACGATCGGTTAACATTTCCAATTGTTTGTGTTTGGTGCTGGCTCTTTCTGCCTTAGCAGCGGCCATTTCACGCTCCGAGCTTTTTCTGCAGGCCTTCTTCAAATCTTCAATGGAAGGCAAATTTTGAAGGTTTTCCTGCAAGTAATCATTCAGCAAACGATGCACCAATACATCAGGATAACGACGAATAGGCGAAGTAAAGTGGGTGTAATGGGTAAATGCTAAACCGTAATGTCCAATGTTTCCTGTGTCGTAAATGGCTTTTGCCATGCTTCGAATGCACATTTGCTCAATAATGCCTTGCTCGGGTTTCCCTTGAACCGCTTCCGTTAAGGCATTGATGGATTCGGCCATGTTTTTCCGACTTTTAATATTCAAAGAATACCCAAAGAGTTCTACAAATTCCCTCAAAAGTTTTAGTTTTTCAGGGTCGGGAGAGTCGTGAATTCGGTAAACAAAACGATCTCTATACTTACCTTGATGAAAATCTGAAACCCATCGAGCCACCGATTTGTTGGCTAAGAGCATAAAATCTTCAATGAGCATGTGCGCATCTTTCCTCGATTTGTAGGTCACTTTGTCGATATTTCCCTTTTCATCCAACACAAATTTGACTTCAGGTTTCTCAAAGGAGATAGCGCCATTTGCAAATTTTTCTTTTCGTAACTTATGGGCGATATCGTTTAAAATATTAATTTCGGAAGCAAAGTCGCCCTTTTTCGTTTCGATGATCTCCTGAGCTTCTTCGTACGTGAAGCGACGATCTGAATAAATAACACCTTTACCAAACCATTCAGAAACAATTTTTGCCTCAGGAGTAATTTCGAAAACAGCGGAGAAAACAAGTTTTTCCTCTTTCGGACGCAGTGAACAGACTCCATTGGAAAGATGTTCGGGCAACATAGGGATGACCCGATCGACCATGTACACGGAAGTTGCCCGATTGTAGGCTTCACGATCTAAAAAGGAACCTGATGGAATGTAATGACTGACGTCGGCGATATGAACGCCAATCTCATAGTTTCCATTGGATATTTTTTGAATAGAGATCGCGTCATCGAAGTCTTTTGCATCAATGGGGTCGATGGTAAAGGTGGTTACTTTTCTAAAATCCCGTCGTTTTTTGATTTCTGAGCTTGCAATGTTTAGCGGAATTTTCTCAGCTTCTTGCAACACCTCTTTGGGGAAGGTTAGGGGGAAACCAAATTCAAGGGCAATTCCTTTCATGGACGTATCCGACTCAGTTAGGTGGGAGAGGGCTTCAACCAATTCGGCTAGAGGTTGTTTTTGGCCATTTTCCCAAGAGATAAATCGAGCGATGACCGTTTGGCCATCTTGCACGTTTTTGGTTTGCTCTAGTGGGATTTCAAAGTCAACCTGGATGTTTTCATCATTGGGTACAAAAAACGCCATATTGGGTCGTATTCGAAGGGTGCCCATGAACTGTTCTCGACCTCGGTGAAGAACAGAAATGACTTTCCCTTTGAGTCGACCACCTCGATTTAACTTGAGAATTTCAATGTTCACGGTGTCTCCAGGAAGGGAAGTGCTTAAATTACGTTCTTCAATCAAGACGTCTTGGTCAATCCCCTCAACGCTAACGTATCCCTCACCTGATTTTCCAAGGGAAATGATTCCTTCGGCCTGTGAAATAGGGGGCAGTAACAAGTATTTTCCGCGATCGGGCATTTCAAGAATGCCTTCAGAATGCAATTCGCTTAAGATTCGAATGATTTTGTTGCGTTCTTTCTCTTTTGAAATCATCAACCTTCCCGATACTTCTTTGAAATTGAGCGGTTTACCCGGCTCATTTTCAAATACTTTGAGGATGTAATTTCTGATTTTTTTATCGGTAAGTTTGGGGTTTTGTGCCATAAATAATGTTGCTCACCATGTCGGAATGGAACGTAGGAGGTTTTGGGTGTAATCGGATTTAGGGTGATTGAACAAATCCATGGAAGGTTGTATTTCTTCTATTTTTCCTTTGTTCAAGACGAGAATATCATCACAAAAGTACTGAACAACCGACAAGTCATGGGAAATAAAAACGTAAGTCAATTGAAGTTCTTCTTTCAAGTCATTCAGTAAATTCAGTACTTGGGCTTGAACACTCACGTCCAATGCAGCAACCGATTCATCCAATATCAATACTTGGGGCTCCAGCATCAGTGCACGTGCAATAACAAACCGCTGTTTTTGTCCACCACTAAATTGGTGCGGAAATTTAGAAATATCATTTTTGTTAATGCCTACTAATTCAACAATTTGAATAAGTTTATTTAAAGTTTCACTTTCAGTTTCTTGAAAATGAATTCTCCGTGGTTCCATCAAAGCTTGTTGGATGGTCATTCTTGGATTTAAGGCCGAATCTGGGTTTTGGAAGATGTATTGGACTGACTTCCGAAATTCATTTTGTTCAATGCTGTTGAAATGTTGAATATTGATGCTATTCCATTCAATGGTACCGGAGCTGGGTTGTTGTAATCCAATTAAGGATTTTGCCAAGGTTGATTTTCCAGAGCCACTTTCCCCTACAATTCCAAGCGTTTTATTTTTGAAAATTTCGAACGAAATGTCTTTCAAAGCGACAAATGTTTTCTGCGTTTTAAAAAGTCTTTTTTTATCTTCAAATACGACATCTAAATTTTTGATTGAGAATAAAATAGGGTAATCTAATTCAATAATTTGTTTAGGTTTTTCCAAGGCGGTTTTCCCCTCCATCACATCGTCCACGGTTCGAAGTCGGTAGGGTTTTTCTCCCAGTTTGGGTTTGGTGAGGAGCAGTCCGCGGGTGTAATCGTTTTTAGGCGAATTCATAATCTCGAAAGTTGATCCTTGTTCGATTAATTCGCCTTTTCGAAGGACGATCATGCGATCGCAAATGGATGCCACCAAGGGTAAATCATGAGAAATGAAAATGAGGGATAAAGGGCGTTGGCTATGTTTTCGTTGAAGGATGATTTCTTTTAGAAGTTCCATCATTTCGGCTTGAATGCAAACATCCAACGCCGTGGTGGGTTCATCGGCAATCAATAGCTGGGGTTGAGCGGCCAACGCTATGGCCAAACAAATTCGCTGTTGTTGGCCGCCAGAAATTTGATGTGGAAAACGATTAATAATTTGTTCTGGCTGGGGTATTTTTACTTCATTTAAAGATTCAATTATGGTTGACTTAATATCTGAAAATGAATAATTTGGATTTGTTTTTTTGATTACCTCCCCAATTTGATTTCCAAGAGTCATGGATGGATTTAATGCCGACATGGGTTCTTGGAAAACAAAGGATATGTCCTTTCCTCGAAGATTGATTTTGTCGTTTTCGGTTCCCAAAAGTTGGCCGTTCCAAAACATTTTTCCCCCAACTGTTAACGTAGGCGGTAATAGGCTTAAAAACGAATAGCAACAGAGGCTTTTCCCCGATCCTGATTCTCCTACCATTCCTACAATTTCCGATTGATGAATCGAAAAAGAAAAATCATTCACAAGAATTCTATCCATTGAATTAATGGATAAGTTTTTGATATCTAATAGTTTTAATCCTTTCTCTTCAACTGAAACCATAACTCAGAATTTGCTCGTGGTGGAATAGAGCAGGGGCAACTTTCCCACAAGATAAAATGAAAATAGGTTTCGAAGATTTTTTTGTATTCGGCCTCATGACCACCAAATGGAGGACCGCCTTCAAACTCTCGATTGAATAAAACACCTTGAAGGATTCCTCCAGGTTTTAATTTTTGGTGCATGGTTTTAGCGTAGTTTTCCCTCATTACTGGAGGAATAGCGCAAAAAAATGTTTGTTCCAGAATGATATCGAAGTCACCTTCTTTCCAATGAAAAAAATCTTCACAGATTAGATGTTTTTGAGGAAATTCGGGGAGCTTTTTTCGAATTTGTTCCACAGCATGTTCAGAAATGTCGATCAACCAAACTTGGTTGAATCCCATGTTCATCAAGGCTTTTGCCTCGTGGGCAGATCCGCATCCAGGAATAAGGATTTTTGCATCTTTTTGATGGATTGTTTTCATTAATTCCATCAATGGTGGTGATGGTTGACCAAGATCCCATCCGGTTTGTTGAGATTCATACCTGTTTTCCCAAAATTCTTTTTCCATGGGTATTTATGATTGATTTTTCATGATTAACTCCCATTTCATGGCCTCAAGAATGGTGTTTTGATGTGCCTCAATGATGGGTTCTATATTTTTTTGATATCCACCTCCCATGGTTACCACAACGGGGATTTGGGAGTTAGCGGCTAATTTGAAAACCAATTCATCCCTTTTTCGGCAACCTTCCATTGAAATGTTGAGGGTTCCTACGTCATCACCATTTAAAATATCGACTCCGGCGTTGTATAAAATGATATCTGGTTGAATTTCATGAAGTAATATGGGCAAGTGAAAGGTCAATTCTTCGAGATATTCCTCGTCGTTTGTTCCCGGTTGGAATGTTACATCCAAATCGCTTTCTAATTTTTGCAATGGGTATGTTTTTTCAGCATGCATTGAAAAGGTAAAGCATTGGGGATTGGATTTCATTAGGCTTGCGGTTCCGTTTCCTTGGTGAACGT
>JAIYBD010000126.1 GCA_027488715.1 Bacteroidota bacterium
CAAAGGGAATCACCTCAATTGGTTTGTAGGAAATGAGTCGAAGGAGAGAAACAATTATTTCATTCACCTGCTTCATTGGAATTATTTCGCCTTGAGTGAACCAACTTTTCCCGTAGCTTACCAAGTTGCTACCCACATTTTAAAAAACTTTATTTTCAAAACCCATCAAGAATACATTCAATCAACTCATCCAATTTCTATCGGATGCATGATGGATTTGTGCAAGGTAAAAAAGGAAGTCAGTTTAAAAATGAGAACGGCCGATATTTGTCCGGATTGTTGGGAGAAGATTGAAGCTTCATCCGTTCCGCAACCTTTGCTGCAGCAAGTACTGAAAATCATGGAGTCGGTTCGATCCAACATGCTATTTCGGGAAAGGTTCAATAAACTAAAGGTTATTCCAACGTACCTCATTGAAAAAGAAAACGGGAAAATAATTTTCCCCGAATTGAATGAATTAGAGATCAAACTAAATCCACTTGAAATGACGATTTATTGCTTTTTCCTAAATCATCCCAAAGGAATCAAGCTGAATCATTTAGGTGATTACAAAACCGAACTACTTGAACTTTATCAAAGTTCCACGACTGAAACCAATTTGCCTTTATTGGAATCTCGAATCGATGATTTAATTCATCCCCTATCCAACTCGGCCAGCGAAAAAATATCGCGAATAAAACGAAAATTCATTCAAATGTTAGGTACGGATTTAGCAGAGTATTTCATCATCAAAGGTCCAAATGGAGGAATAAAAAAAATCAAACAAATAATTTAAATCAACTTAAACATGAAAAAAATCACCTTAAGTTTTCTATTTGCTTTTGGCCTTTTGGGATTAAAAGCACAGGTAAATTCCAATAGCCGATACCAAAGTGGGTATTATAAAACATCTGGAGTTTATGTTTCACCTCATTACAAATCAATCAGTAATGGGACTAACATTGATAACTTTTCAACCTTTGGAAATCAGAATCCATATACTGGTCAGATGGGTTCGAGAGCTATGGACTTTTCGCCATCTTCAAGTTTCTATGGCGCCGGACAAACCATTTACACAGGTCCAAATGGTGGTCAGTATTATATCAATAGTAATGGAAATAAAACCTATGTTCCAAAGCGATAATTGATTACCGGAGTTATCTAACAAAAAGCCCCCGAATTTCTTCGAGGGGCTTTTTTCTTTTTTACTTGCGTTTACGATCCATTTCTTTCAAGAGAATCTTTCTCATTCTCATCGATTTGGGCGTAATTTCTACGTATTCATCTTCTTGGATGTATTCCATGGCCTCTTCCAATGAAAACTGCTTCTTAGGCGCAATTTTCGCGCTATCGTCTTTACCAGCAGCACGGAAGTTGGTCAATTGCTTTGATTTCACAACGTTCAATACCAAGTCGTTCGCTCGATTATGCTCTCCAATAACCATTCCTTCGTATTGCTCTTCACCCGGATCCACAAAGAATGTTCCACGATCTTGCAATTTATCAATGGTGTAAGCTGTTGAAATACCGGTTTCCATGGAAACCAATGAACCGTTAATTCGTCCAGAGATTTCACCTTTGTAGGGTTCGTACTCGGTCAAACGGTGGGCCATGATGGCTTCACCTTGGCTTAGTGTTAGTACCATATTTCTTAATCCCATCAATCCTCTGGATGGAATTTTGAATTCCAAATGCTGCAAATCGCCTTTGGGCTCCATCACCAAAAGCTCCCCTTTACGCATGGTAACTTGTTCGATGATTTTCCCTGAAAATTCTTGAGGAACATCAATAACCAGCGATTCAATGGGCTCGCATTTCACACCATCAATTTCTTTGAAAAGTACGCGAGGCTGTCCCAACTGCAATTCAAATCCTTCACGGCGCATGGTTTCAACCAAAATCGACAAGTGGAGAATTCCACGTCCGTACACCAAAAAAGCGTCGGGAGAATCGGTTGGTTCTACCTTTAATGCTAAATTTTTCTCGGTTTCCTTGTACAAACGATCATGCAAGTGACGAGAAGTTACGAATTTTCCTTCTTTGCCGAAGAATGGAGAGTTGTTGATGGTAAACAACATGCTCATGGTTGGCTCATCCACTTTAATGGGAGTCATTCCTTCCGGATTCTCGGCATCGGCAATGGTGTCTCCAATTTGGAAATCATCGATTCCGGTGATTGCGCAGATATCTCCAGCAACACCCAAATCAATTTTCTTCCTTCCTAGTCCTTCAAACGTGTAAACCTCGCGAACACGAGCTTTAGCTTGTCCGCCTTCGTTTTTCACCAACGTTACTGGCATATTGTCGCGAATGGAACCGCGGGTAATACGACCGATGGCAATACGCCCCATAAAGGTTGAATAATCCAAAGAGGTGATTTGCATTTGAAGCGTTCCTTCCGCAATTTTAGGTTCAGGAACGTTTTCCAAAATCGAATCCAAAAGTGGCGTAAAGTCTGTTGAAGGCTTTTTCCAATCCGGTCCCATCCATCCTTGTTTTGAGGAACCGTACATCACAGGAAAACTCAATTGTTCCTCTGATGCGCCCAAATTGAAGAACAAATCAAAAACTTGTTCGTACACCTCATCAGGACGGCAATTCTCTTTGTCGACTTTATTTACGACTAAAATAGGACGCAATCCCAATTCCAATGCTTTTTGAGTAACGAAACGGGTTTGAGGCATGGGGCCTTCAAAGGCATCCACCAACAACAAAACCGAATCGGCCATTTTCAATACGCGTTCCACCTCTCCACCGAAATCGGCGTGACCTGGGGTATCGATGATGTTAATTTTTGTTCCTTTGTACGTTACCGAAACGTTTTTGGAAAAAATGGTAATTCCACGCTCTCTTTCAAGGTCGTTGTTGTCCAAAATCAACTCTCCAGGATTCTCATTTTCCCTGAATTGGTTGGTCTGGTAAAGGATTTTGTCGACCAACGTTGTTTTTCCGTGGTCAACGTGCGCGATGATAGCGATGTTACGAATGGGTAATGACATAAATTTCAATTCGGGCGCAAAGGTACTTTAAAAAATATGGAAAAACGGGCATTCCAAAATCTTTTAGGTTTCATTTGTAATTTGCGTTCAAATTTTAACTTATGATGAAAAAATGGTTAACCGGATTTTTGGCCGTTGGATTTTTTGCGGCTCAGGGTCAAACAACGCTTCCATCCTTTACGGAAATGGATTTATGGAAATTGGGGTATGCCAATGGATTATCTGCTTCCGCCGATGGGAAACTCGTTGTTTTCAGTGTTCGAACAACCGATTTAGAGAAAAACAAGGGTCAAAACGATCTTTTTGTTTACAACCTTTCATCCAAAAAAATGACCCAAATCACCCAAACTCCCGAATCGGAAAACGGAGCTTGTTTTTATGGAAAAAGTCAGAAAATCGTATTTTCATGTGCTTCTCCAGAAGGGAATCAACTCTTCTCCATCAATGCAGATGGGACTCAACGCACTCAATTGAGCAGCATTGATGGTGGGATTTCTGAATTTAAATTTTCTGTTGATGGAAAACGTTTGGCTTATACCCAAGAGGTGAAATTGGATCAGAAAATTTCGGAAAAGTATTCCGATTTACCCAAAACATCGGCCATGGTGTACGATGGTTTGATGTTCAAACACTGGAACCAATGGGCCGATGATCAGTATTCCCACTTGTTTTACATCGATATTCAAGGCGACCGCTTTGTAGGAAGAGGCATGGACATTATGGAAAACGAGCGTTGGGATTTCCCAATGTTACCCCACGATGGAATTGATCAAATGGATATTTCTCCCGATGGAAATTTGATTGCTTATGCTACCAAAAAACTATTTGGAACCGATGCCGCCCGCAGCACCAATTCTGAAATTTATGTCTTCAACGTCAAAAACGGGAATACCTCCGTTTTTACCCGAGGAAACGACGGTTATGACAAAGAACCTCGATTTTCTCCTGATGGAAAACAATTGGCTTGGCTGTCGATGGAACGCAACGGTTACGAAGCCGATTTGAATCGGTTGATGGTTCAAGAAATCGACGATCAAGGCAATCCATTTGGAAAATCTCAAAACATTACGGGGACTTTTGAATACAATGCTCATCATCCCGTCTTTTTCAACAATTCGAAAATTGGTGTTACTGTAGAAATCGAAGGTACCATTCAAATTTATTCAACCGAAAAGAAGACCGATTGGAGTGCATTGAAACCCGCCACCAAAGGATTCCACAATTACAACGATTTCGCAATGGCGG
>JAIYBD010000178.1 GCA_027488715.1 Bacteroidota bacterium
GACCCCAATCCAATCTTTTCAAAGAAATCCAGATTTGCATGAATAATTTCCGTTGGTCTTTGGTTGTTAAAGATGGAAAGAACCAATGCAACGAGACCTTTGGTAATAATGGCATCGCTATCGGCATGGTAGTAAATTTCGCCATTTTCCATTTTTTGACCAACTACCCAAACCCTGGATTGACAGCCTTTTACGATGAATTCATCTCTTTTAAACTCTTCTGGGAAAGCGGATAATTGTTTTCCATAATCGATAATGACTGAATATTTATCTTCCCAATCATCGAGGAAAGAAAAAACTTCAATCAGTTCATCTTGCAATTGAGCGATGGTTTTATTCATGAACACAACATTTTAGCTGCTTTCCTTACCGATTCAATAAAAAAGTCAACCTCTTCGATGGTATTGTAAAGGGAGAAAGATGCCCTGCACATGCCGTGTACCTTGAATTTTTGCATGATGGGTTGAGTGCAGTGATGTCCGGTGCGAATGGCAATTCCACGTTGATCTAAGATGGTTCCTACATCGAAAGGATGAACTCCTTTGAGATTAAAGGATAAAACAGAAACTTTTTGATCGGATGTTCCAAAAAATACAATTTCTGGAATTTCATTTAGTCCATCGGTAGCTCTTTTAAGCAACAAACTTTCGTGTTGATGGGCTTTTTCAAGGGAAATCGTATTCAGGAATTGAAGACTCTTTTGGAAAGCAATGACTTCTGCAATGGCCGGAGTACCCGTCTCAAACTTGAAAGGAAGGCCATTGAATGTGGTTTTCTCAAAAGTTACTTCTTGAATCATTTCTCCACCGGTTTGATATGGAGGCATTTGTTGAAGCAACTCTTCCTTTCCAACCAAGAAACCAAGTCCTGTTGGACCAAACATTTTATGGGCAGAAAAAACAAAAAAATCTGCGTCCAACGATTTTAAATCAACCTTGAAGTGCCCGACCGCTTGTGCTCCATCGACCAAAATTTTTGCGCCAATTTTTCGGGCAGCATCGATCATGGTTTGAATGGGATTGATGGTTCCAAGAGCATTGGATACCCACGAACATGCGATGAATTTAACGTTTTCTTCCAAAAGTTTCGGAAGGAAATCTAAGTCCCATTCGCCTTTTTCGTTGATGGGCAATACTTTTAAATTCAATCCATGCCTTTCGCAAGCCATTTGCCAAGGAACGATATTGGCATGGTGTTCCATTTCGGTGATGAGAATGGAATCCCCAGGTTTGAGGAAAGCCATCGGGTAGGAGTGGGCCACCAAATTGATGGATTCGGTGGTTCCTTTGGTAAAAATGATGGTTTTAGGATCAATATTTCCAAGGTAACGCGCCAATTCGTTTCGGGTATTTTCAAAATTCTGGGTGGCGCGCTGACTCAAATCGTGAACTCCGCGGTGAACATTTGCATTTTCGGTACGGTAGTAATGCGAAATCGCATCGATAACCGATTGTGGCTTTTGGGTTGTTGCTGCATTATCGAAGTAAACCAAAGGTTTTCCGTGAACGGTGGCTTCCGAAAGAATCGGAAACTGTTGACGAATGAGGTTTACATCGAAATCCATTAAACACCCATTTTATTGTTCCAGGCTTCCAAGCAATAGCTTCGAAGGGTTTCATTTTCAATCTTTTCAATGACTTCGGCTCCGAAAGCATTGGTGAGGAGCTGAGTAGCTGTTTCTTTGGAAAGACCGCGGGATTGGAGATAAAAGATTTCGTCTTGACGCAATTTCCCAACGGTTGCACCGTGGGAGCATTTTACATCATCTGCAAAAATTTCCAATTGCGGTTTTGCATTGATTTGCGCTTCATTGCTCAAAAGAAGATTTTGGTTATTTTGAAACGCATTGGTTTTCTGAGCATCTTGGAAAACATGAATTCTCCCGTTGAAAACGGCTTGTCCACGATCCATGGCAATTCCTTTGTAGAATTCAGAACTTTCTCCATTGGGTTTTGCATGTTCCAAGTTGGTGTGGTTGTCGACCAATCGATTTCCATCGGCTACATAAAGTCCGTTCATTCCGGTGAACAAGTATTCTCCTAAATGAGTAACATTCAATTCATTCCGTATCCAAGAGCCATCAAAAGTAATGATCGTATGTTGGTAGGTAGATTGGGCATGCTGTTGAGCATAAATTTTGGATAAAACTTGGGGCATGCCCGCCTTGAATCCATCAAACTGAAACTGATAGTGGTTGAAGATAGCTTTACTTTCCACCAAAATGTTGGAATAGGTCAAGGCCAATTGTTGGTTTCCTTGATACAATTCAACAAAATTGGCCGTGGCACCATCTTCTACGATAATTTTGATGCAATCGGTTGAAACCGAGGTGGGTTGATGAATCCAAATGAGCGGTAATTCTGACTTGAACTTTCGACTAATGGTTACCGTTAGAACACGTTGGAAAGATTCGTTAGCAAAATCATCGAAAATGTCTTTTCGGGGAAAATCTACTGCTTCAAATCCGATTTGAATTCCTTCGGCTTGGGTGTTGGGTTCCAACAAAATGCCTTCAAAAGGAAGATTTAGGGTACTTTTCTCGCTTTCTGAAATTTGGATATTCTGAACGGGAGTGTATTTCCAAGATTCTACTTTTCGATTTGGAAATGAACCATTTTTAGCAATTTGTGCCAATTCGGGTTTTCCCCATTTTTCAAAAAGTGCAGGAAGTTGTTCTTGAAACATGTTTACGCCTCCTGTTTATGCTTTTCAATGACCCAATCGTATCCTTGGTCTTCCAATTTCAAAGCTAAATCCTTGTCGCCAGTCTCAACAATGCGCCCATCGTACAAAACGTGAACAACATCGGGAACAATGTAATCCAATAATCGTTGGTAGTGGGTAATAACCAAAAAGGCGTTTTCGGAATTTTTTAGAGCGTTTACGCCTTCAGCCACGGTACGAAGCGCATCGATATCCAAACCGGAATCGGTTTCATCAAGGATGCTCAATTTGGGGTCGAGCATGGCTAGTTGGAAGATTTCGTTTCTTTTTTTCTCGCCTCCGGAAAATCCTGCGTTTACAGATCGCTTCAAGAAATCGTCTTTCAAGCCTACAAGAGCAGCTTTTTCACGCATCAATTTTAGGAAATCGGTTGCTGAGAGGGATTCCAATCCTTTGTGTTTTCTTACTTCGTTAACCGCCATTTTGATGAAATTGGCGTTGGAAACACCGGGAATTTCAATGGGGTATTGAAACGCCAAAAACAGTCCTTCTCTGGCTCGTTCTTCGGGTTCTAATTCAAGGATATTGACGCCATTGAACCAAATTTCGCCTTCGGTTACTTCGTATTCTTCTCTTCCTGCAATAACGGAGGAGAGGGTACTTTTGCCCGAACCATTGGGTCCCATGATGGCATGAACTGTTCCAGCGTTGATTTCGAGATTGATCCCTTTTAAGATGGGTTTGCCCTCAATTTGGGCATGTAAGTTTTTGATTTGTAACATTATCCTACGCTTCCTTCTAAACTAATGGCTAATAATTTTTTGGCTTCTACGGCAAACTCCATGGGGAGTTGATCTAAGACTTCTTTGGCATATCCGTTCACAATCATAGCAACGGCATCTTCCTCTCCAATTCCTCTTTGACGGAAGTAGAAAAGGATATCTTCTCCAATTTTGGAGGTGGTTGCTTCGTGTTCAACGTTAGCGGAGTTATTTTGAATTTCGAAATAGGGGAAAGTGTGAGCCCCGCAGCGATCACCCAACAACAATGAATCGCATTGGGAGAAGTTTCGAGCACCTTCTGCACGTTTGTTAACACGAACCAATCCTCGGTAACTATTTTGACTTTTTCCTGCGCTAATTCCTTTTGAAACGATTCGAGAACGGGTGTGTTTTCCCGTATGAATCATTTTTGTCCCAGTATCGGCCTGTTGGAAGTTGTTGGTTACGGCAACGGAATAAAATTCTCCTACGCTGTAATCGCCTTTTAAAATGCATGAAGGATATTTCCATGTGACAGCCGATCCTGTTTCTACCTGAGTCCAAGAAATTTTGGAGTGATTACCAAGGCAGGCGCCTCGTTTAGTAACGAAGTTGTAAATTCCACCTTTGCCTTCTTTGTCGCCCGGAAACCAGTTTTGGACCGTGGAGTATTTGATTTCGGCATGTTCCATGGCTACCAATTCAACCACTGCTGCGTGGAGCTGATTTTCGTCGCGTTGGGGGGCTGTGCAGCCTTCCAAGTAAGAAACGTAGCTTCGATCGTCGGCAATGATTAAAGTGCGTTCAAATTGGCCGGTGTTTTTTGCATTGATGCGGAAATAGGTCGATAATTCCATGGGGCAACGAACTCCTTTGGGTATGTATACAAAGGAACCATCGGAAAATACGGCGCAATTGAGAGCAGAAAAGTAATTGTCGGCAACGGGAACTACGGAGCCAAGGTATTTTTTTACCAATTCGGGGTGTTCATGAACTGCTTCACTGAGACTGCAAAAAATAATTCCGTCTTGGGCAAGCCGTTCTTTGTACGTTGTAACAACGGAAACGGAGTCTAAAACGGCATCTACCGCAACACCAGCTAATAATTTCTGTTCTTCCAAAGGAATTCCAAGCTTGTCGTACGTGGCTTTGATTTCAGGATCGAGTTCATCCAACGAATTCAAGGTTTTCTTTTTGGGTTCGGCGTAATAGGAAATGGATTGAAAATCGACGGGAGCGTAGTCCAAATTTTGCCAATGAGGTTCAGGCATGGTTTTCCAAATCTCGAACGCTTTTAAACGCCATTCTAATAGCCATTCCGGTTCATTTTTTTTCTTGGAGATAAAACGAACGGTATCTTCGGAAAGGCCGATAGCGGCGATATCTTGATCAATATTACTTTCGAAACCCCACTGATATTCTTGGGAAGTAATCGAATCTAATAATTCTTGGTCTTTGCTCATAAAAAAGCGTTTTTGCTTTCGAAACGCAAAGATAAGCCAAATTGTTTTTATTTATTCTAAATAACCGCTTTTCAATTTCATTGCTACCACTTGATCCACAGGTAAGGTTAATGTATTGGCTTCAATGGAAGCAATATCAATCCATCGAAAACACTGTTTAATAGAGTTAAGGCCAAAATCGAAAGGTTTTTCTTTGACGGCTATTTGATTTGGGTTATCCAAGTTAACCTGATAATAAATGCTAATGACTTGTACTTTCGGATTCTGGGCGGAAGCCTGAAAGAAGTCGGTGGTGTAAAAATGTTCAACAGAATTAATGTGAATTCCCAATTCTTCCCATAATTCTCTTTTGATGCAATCGATGGTTCCTTCTCCAAATTCCAATCCTCCACCCGGAAACTTAGTGATGTGCCAATTGTCGTAAGACTCATCAGACACCAATACTTTTCCTTGATTTTGGATAATAGCGTAAATTCTTACGTTGAAAGGGTATTTCATGGAGTTACTCAAATAATTTTTTACCATTGAGGGTAAATGCTAAAATACTACCCAGGAGCATGGATTGAAACAGGGTAATCACCCCTTTGAAAAGTAATATTCCTTCCCAGCTAAATGACTTTTTAATGAGTTCTAATTCTTGATCAATGAGTTTATTTTGCTGGAGCATGGACTTTCCAACCATGCTTCCTCTGGATTCTTCGAGAAGCATTGACTTTTCGCGTATAGCGGCCTCAACTTCTTGGGTGAAAACGGTTTGAAACAGCAGGCCGCTTCCGAGGACCAAAATGAGAGTGACGAGAAGATTGAAAGGAAGGATAAATAAAATTCGGTCTTTGTTGGTGGCCGATGGATTTTGCTGATTGTAATCACGGATGGCCACCAATTGAAAAACAACAATCACGATCAAATTCATGAAGTACTGGTAGCGACCTGCGGTATCGTTGATCCAATTCATTTTTAGAATCACGACTTCCCAAATGAGTAAAAGGATACCAGCCGTTAATGCTTTTTTCCAATCGAATTTCATATACAAAAAAAGCTGCGGTTTTGTCGCAGCTTCACTTGGTACCTGGGGCCGGGATCGAACCGGCATGGGTCGCCCCACTGGTGTTTGAGACCAGCGCGTCTACCTATTCCGCCACCCAGGCGTTTTGTTTGTGGTTGCAAAAGTAGGTCTAAAAAGCGTTTTTGCAAACATTTTTTTTAGTTAAGGTAAACTTTTATTGATCTCTTTGGCAATCACACCAAAGTTTTTCGCAATAATGTCGTTGATTTTATTGGTGTTAGATGGAAAAAGAAGAGTAATAACATTTCCTACGACTTGTTTTCCCTGCTTATCATACAAGGTGTAATGAAGGGAGAATTCTCGATTGTAATTTTTATTCTCTAAATCTATGCATTGGTCGTATCGCGTGGTTACTTCCATCATATTGATGAAAAGGAAGTAGTCATTTTGGTACTTTTCCTGCATGTAAGGAATGATATTCGGATTTGAAATCGTGGTTTTGTAGTAACGAGTGAGCTCATTGGGAGCTTTGAATTCACCTCCGTCAACTCCACGGTATGTTTTAGGGGTGCGATCAATATTGGCCAATTTCGCCATTTCATCAATAAACAATTGGGATTTTGTTTTTTTCGATTTGTCAATATCGGTTTGAGTGGGACGTACTAAAAGCGGACGTTCGTATGCGGTTCCTGTAGAATTATAAAACGCTTGTAAATCTTCCTTGTATTCTGCTGGAGAATCCAAATTTAAACGAATGATTTCAAATCGATTTCTTAAAGCATTGGAAAGAACTTGGTCAAACGATGAACGGAATACAAGTTTTACGTAAGACGGTTCCAATTCATTCTGCTTAGCAATATCAGCATCGGCATCACTCTTGTAGTCGTAGGGTTTGAATGGTACTAAAATCAAACGTTTTCCATAGGTGTAGCCTTCGCCCATTCCCGTGGTGTCTCGTTGCAATTTTAAATCTTGGCCTTTCGAAATGATTGCCATTAATAAAAAGAATGGGATGAACAGCTTTTTCATAGGAAAAGTTTAAGAAGATCATTGCCAATGATGAAAATCATCAATCCAAAAATGATGATCATTCCGGCGTATTGAGCATACGTGAGAAACTTGGTCGATAGTGGACGCCGGAATATGATTTCAAAAAGGGTAAATAAGGCGTGACCACCGTCCAAGGCGGGAATCGGAAGTAAATTCATGAAAGCTAAAACAATCGACAACAATGCGGTGGTGAGCCAAAATTTTTGCCAAATCCAAGTGCCACCATACAAATCTTTAGCGATGGCAATGGGACCACCCAAGCTTTTGCGTGCAGAAACCTCACCGCTAAAAATCTTTTGAAAACTTTTGATTTGGTTTCCTACGGTTTCACCCGCAAAATTGAAGGCTTCCGGAATACTGGCAAAAAATCCGAATTTCTCAGATTTAACCTCGTAAATCGAATCAGCGGCTAAGCTTCGAATCCCAAATTGAGGATCTTGGGTTAGGTCAACTTTAAAAGCCATAGGCTGGTTATTTCGAATAACCGATACTGGAACCACCTTGCCTCGAACCGTTGGAATCACATTAAACACCTCATTGTAGGTGCTAACGGCAACTCCGTTAATGGCTGTAATTTCATCACCTTCACGTAAACCTGCTGCATAAGCTGGCATGTTTTTCTCAATTTTATGGATGATGGAGGGAAGAGGTACTTCGATTAAAGCTTCTTTATTCTCTAAAAGATACTGACGAATGGAATCGGGAATGGAAATGGTTACCGATTCACCATTCCGGAGTAGCTCTAATTTTGCATCAGCATTGAGCAATAGTTCCGTAGAAATAATGGGCGAGAATTCATTGATGGCTTCACCATTAACTTTTAGGATTTGATCGCCGGTTTTTAATCCTGCTTTCTGACCAATTTCTGTGGCATAAATACCATTTTTAAGGGAAGTATTGGGAAGGTAGGACTTACCCCAAATCATGAGAATGGCCATGAAAATAACAATGGCTAAAAGGGCATTCACAATAATGCCACCCAACATCACGATAAGTCGTTGCCATGCCGGTTTTGAACGAAATTCATCGTCTTTGGCGGGCAACGACATTTGATCGGTGTCCAAACTTTCATCGATCATTCCAGCAATTTTCACATAGCCGCCCAAAGGCAACCATCCAATTCCGTACTCCGTATCCCCAATTTTTTTACTCCAAAGTTTCTTTCCCCAAGCATCGAAAAAAATGTAAAATTTCTCGACCCGAATAC
>JAIYBD010000277.1 GCA_027488715.1 Bacteroidota bacterium
AAACACGTTGAATGAAGAAATTTTATTGCCGTGGGGAATTCAATTGGGAAGTGTACAAAGTCCTTCAATTACCGAAAAAGTAACCTTGGAAGATCCTATTTTCAATAATGTTTTTGCAAAAATACCTCAGAACACACGATGGCCTTCAATTCAATGGTGGAAATCTATCGGTGGCTCAGGAACTCCACTTTTTAAATGCGCTAATGGAGAAGCATGGATGAGTCGATTCTCTGTACAGGGAAGTCAGGTATTTGTTTCCGGAACAGATCTAATCAATGAATCATCTGACTTCACTCAAAATGCATTGTTCGTTCCCTTCATTTATCAAACAGCACTTCAAGGAAATGCAGCATCTCCTCCCTCATTCCGATTGGGACAAGGATCCAAGTTCGTTACTTCGATCCCTTACTCACCCAAAAATCCAATCGAGCTAACTTCCTCCAGAGACACCATCATTCCCAATCAATCTTCCTTCAACGGGAATACCCAATTGGACTTTTCACAAGTCCCCAATGAAACAGGATTTTACCGATACCAACAGGAATTGGGATTTGCCTTCAATGTTCCCACATTCGAATCGCAATTAAAGTTCCCCGACCAAAGCGACATCAACAACTTAAAAAATCAATATCACTTCAACCTATTTGAAATCGTAGAAGCCAAGAAAGGAAGCTTGCTTGGCCACTCACCACCCATCAAATCCACTGCCTCGCGTTGGATGTTGGGTGCTGCGTTTCTCTTATTGGGTTTGGAGTGGTTCCTCGCTCGAAAATGAATACGACCCTTATCCGCTCTGCTTCCATCATCGATCCGAACAGTCAATACCACGGAAGCGTAAAAGATTTGCTTATCCAAGATGGAATCATCGTCAAAATTGGCAACATCGATCCGGAAGACCACAATCAGGTGGTTTCTTACCCTGGATTAACGGTATTTCCTGGCTTTATCGACGGGCAAGCTTTTTTAGGAGAACCAGGATTCGAGGACGTTGAAACGTTGGAATCGGGATTGGCCACTGCTGCTCGAGGCGGTTTCACAGGAATTTTTTCCCTACCCAATACCTCCCCCGCCGTACAAGATAAAACAGGAATTGAATACCAAATCAGATCGGCCGCAGGACAGCCTTGTTCCCTGTATCCCATGGGATTATTGCTGAAAGACAATGGACTTGCGCCCCTTTTAGAAATGGATGAAGCCGGAGCCATCGCTTTTTACAATCCAGAGAAGTCCATTCAAGATGCAAGTTTACTTATTCGCGGATTGGAATATTCCCAACATACGGGAAAACGGATATTCAGTTTCCCTTTGGATCATTCGGTTTCTCCTTACGGCCAAATGCATGAAGGGGTGATGTCGACCCAACTGGGCATGAAAGGCATTCCCAGTTTAGCAGAAACAGTTCAAATACAACGAGATTTATCCCTGTTATCCTATGCAGGTGGTTCACTGCACATACCGACCATCTCTACCCAAGGTGCGGTTGAGTTGATTCGAAGGGCCAAAGAACAAGGGTTGGATGTTACGTGTTCGGTAGATATTCATCATTTAATTTTTTGTGATGAAGATTTATCGGGCTTTGATACGAATTTCAAATTGTCGCCGCCCCTTCGTGGTTTGGAGGATCGACAAGCTTTAATCAACGGAGTGATTGATGGAACCATTGACCACATCGTATCCAATCATCAACCGGTGAATTTTGATCAAAAATATTGTGAATTCGGGCTTGCCCAACCTGGAGCACTAGGATTACAAACAGCGATTTTACTTTCATTAGAGTTATTCGATATGCATGTCGTTTGCCGGGCCTGGTCTTCGGGCGTACGCAAAGCTTTCGGATTGCAAATGGCCCAGATTGAGGAGGGCCGTCCTGCCGAATTGAGTTTAATTGCTTTAAATCGCCCATCGGTTTTCAAACATTCCGATCAATTATCCATCAGTTCCAACAGCCCGCTTTTTGACCGTACGTTTCAACACACGGTAGCGGGCATCATCAACAATAATAAATCCATTATTTATGTCTAATAGTCCAATCCCAGCCGCTTTTCAATCATTTGCTGCCCAAATTCAACTGAGTAACGAAGAAATTCAAAGCATTCAACCGGTCTTTTCCATGGAATCTGGGAAAGAGTTGGAGGCCCAAGCCCAATTGCAATCGTGGTTGGTGAATCACCCTCAGTGTTTACCTTACGGTCCTTTTTTATTCGATTTATTGCTTACCGAGTTTATTTTCAAGGGTTCTTTAATTTCAGAGGAGTTTTTTGAAACTGAGGAGTGGGAAGCCATTGAAGATTCGTTTGCAGAGGAAGGAAGTGAGCTTTTAAACTTGCTGTTGTATTTGGCAGAAGCCGTAGATACGCAATCTGAAATCTCGTTAGACGATTATTTAGACGACTTTTTATTGGTTGATGAGGATGAGTTTCAAGATGAGCACGAAATTTACCGTGAAGTTATTTTGATGCGAAATCAAATCGATTCTGCTTTTCCGCCCATGATGGAGGTTTTGATGAAGAAAAAAGATGAATCGCCCTTGGGATCGATGTTCATTCCGTTATTTGTTCTTTTCTATTACCCCGATGAATTGGAATTTGCAACGGCTCAGTTGGCGAAATATACCGAAACATTGGAAGAAGAGCAGGCGATTTTCGCCATGATTCGCGGGTTTGTTGAAGGAATAAAGTAAGTCGATGATTCGCAAAGTATTTTTTGAAACAGCTTGGTGGACCGGATTATTTTCGGGAGGGATTAGCCTAGCGTTTTTCATCTACGAACAAATGAATGGAATCAATCCATTTCATCCGTTTTACACCTTTTTATCCATTTCCATACCCGTAGTAATGGTTTTATTTTCGATTGCCTACCGAAAACAAAAAATCAACGGGGGGTTCATTGGTACCGGAGAAGGAGTGGTTACCGGATTATTAACCGCCTTAATTGGAACCAACATCGCTAGCATTATTCTGTATTTTTTAATGCAAGCCAGACCTGAAATCGTTCAGGAATACATTACTCAGATGAGTACTGAATTTGCTGCTCAAAAAGCGGGAATTATCAAAAATCACGGAGAAAAAGCCTATTCTGATTTGATTGCTGATCTAGGAAAAACGACTTCAACGAATTTGGTTTTGGATTATTTCATTAAATCATCGGCAATTCAGTTTATATTCGCATTGTTTGCTGCAGCATTCTTTAGAAAAAAAGCATCATGAAAACAATAGACATGAATACCCAAGGAATATTCCAAATCAATTTTGTTCGTTGGGGGTTGATCATGGGTGGAGTTTCCATTCTGATAACCATTCTCATCAATACCCTTTTAGGTCCTGATTGGCCGGTTAGGAATTTTTTCATGAGTATGGTATTGAATCTTGCCTTGATGGTAACCCTCCTCATTTTAGGGATTAATGGTAAAAAAGCTCAACAAGAGGGAGGATTTATGACGTACGGCCAAAGTTTTTTAGAAGGTATAATCATTTTCTCCATTGCAAGTTTGCTAACCATTTCGTTTAATGCTATGTACAATTATATCATTGCTCCTGAATCTATAGAAATTGTTAAACAAGCGAGCATTGAAGTAACCGAAGATTGGATGGAAAAAGCCAATGCATCTTCGAAAGATATCAATAAAGCCATTCGTCAAATCGAGAGTCAGGATTTTGGATTCAACATTCTTTCTATTTTGAAGCAATTACTTGGTTCCGTTGTTTTTGGTGCATTTATCTGCGCAATTATTTCATTTTTCACTCGCAAAAAGCGTCCGATGTTCGACGCCTAATTTATTATGGACTTATCCATTGTTATCCCCTTATTTAATGAAGATGAATCCCTTCCCGAATTGATGGAATGGATTGATCGTGTTTGCATGGCAGAATCGATCACGTATGAAGTGATCATGGTGGACGACGGAAGTTCCGACCGATCTTGGGAGGTTATCCAGGAACTTGGTCAACGATTTTCCTCCGTTCGCGGCATTCGTTTCCGAAGAAATTACGGTAAATCTGCTGCGCTCAATACCGGCTTTCAAGCCGTTGAAGGCGATGTGGTGATCACCATGGATGCCGATTTGCAGGACAGTCCGGATGAAATTCCCGTTCTTTACCATCGCATTAAAAACGAAAAACTAGATTTGATTTCGGGTTGGAAAAAGAAGCGTTACGATCCTATTTCCAAAACCATTCCTTCCAAGTTCTTCAATTGGGTTACCCAACGCATGAGTGGCATTCACAATCTGCACGATTTCAACTGCGGATTGAAGGCTTACCGCAAAGAAGTGGTTAAATCCATTGAAGTGTATGGAGAAATGCACCGGTATATTCCTGTAATTGCCAAATGGGCTGGATTTAAACGCATTGAAGAACAAGTTGTTCAGCACCGAGCAAGGAAATACGGAACCACCAAGTTTGGATTGGACCGTTTCGTAAAAGGATTTCTCGATTTACTTTCGATCTTTTTTGTGGGGAAATTCCGCAATGCGCCCATGCACTTTTTCGGCACATTGGGTTCCTTAACGTTTTTGGTTGGCTTTTTAGCCATGATGGGGATTCTGGGGCAAAAGTTTTACAGCATTTACTTCTCCGATGTGCCAGCCCGTTTGGTGGCCGAGAATCCGTGGTTTTTCATTTCTTTGACAGCCATGATCATCGGCACGCAGCTGTTTTTGGCTGGGTTCATTGGCGAGTTGGTGAGCCGTTTTGCGGTTAACCGAAATAATTACCAAATTTCCGAGCGTTTGCGCGTCGATGAGTAAGGTAATGATTGTAGGCCCCGCCTACCCCCTTCGGGGAGGCCTCGCTACCTTCAATGAACGGCTGGCAAGGGCCTTTATGGAGGCTGGGCACGATTGTGAATTGATCAGTTTCTCTCTACAATATCCGAGTATTCTTTTCCCGGGGAAATCTCAATTTTCGGATGAGGCCCCACCCGACGATATTTTCATTCATACCAGCATCAATTCCGTGGGGCCTTTGAGTTGGTTTAAAACCGCCAAATACATCGCAAAACGCAAACCAGAATTGGTAGTGTTTCGCTATTGGATGCCTTTTATGGCACCCGCATTGGGCACAATAGCGCGATTGGTGCGAAAAAAAAGCAAGAAAACCAAATTGGTTGCGATTACAGACAATATTATTCCCCACGAAAAATTTCCGTTCTCCAAACCACTGAATGCATACTTCTTAAAGTCGTTTCACGCCTTCATTACCATGTCGGAAACGGTGATGAATGATTTGAAATCATTCATTCCTCAGCCTCGAGCCAAGTTATGTTTACATCCGTTGTACGACAATTTTGGATCGTTGGTTCCCAGGAATCAAGCCATTGAAAAATTGGAATTGAATCCCAACCACCACTACGTCCTTTTCTTTGGATTCATCCGCAAATACAAGGGGTTGGATTTATTATTAGAGGCTTTTGCTGATCCACGATTTAGGAATCGATCCATCCGTTTATTGATCGCGGGGGAATTTTACGATAGTCCGGAACAATACAATTCCCTCATTGAGCAACATGATTTGGAGGAATTGATTGTAAGAAGACATGAGTTTATTCCGAATTCGGAGGTGGCTAATTATTTTTCTGCCAGTGATTTGGTGGCCTTAACCTACCATTCAGCGACGCAAAGTGGAGTAACTCAAGTGGCATTTCATTTTGAGAAGCCCATGTTAGCAACTAGAGTTGGAGGATTGGAAGAAACTGTTCCTCACGGAAAGGTAGGATACTGTGTAGAAAATAATCCAACCATCATTGCTGATTCTATTTTAGATTTCTTTGATAACCAGCGAGAGAACGAGTTTTTGGAAGGCATTCAAGAGGAGAAGAAAAAGTATTCATGGGATAATTTGGTCAGTGCTCTTCAAAAAATTTAAAAAACATCTTGCTTCGTATTGATTTTTCCTTACCTTTGCAATCCCAAAGCTTTGCGGGGTGGAGCAGTTGGTAGCTCGCTGGGCTCATAACCCAGAGGTCATAGGTTCGAGTCCTGTCCCCGCTACTAAGTCAAGCCAGTTCTTTCGAACTGGCTTTTTTGTTTTCTTATGTGAGCGATGCTGGCATTTGCGAAATGTTTAATGAAAATAAAGAAGCTGAGTACGAAACATGAGGGGTTGAGGCTGAAAAGTTTTGAAATTCGAACTTCAAAACTTTCGAAATAACGTGAAACATCCCCCAATTTATTTCGACTTCCGTTGAAATTTTTGATAGAACTCGATTTATTTTTTGATGAATGTTCTTCAACTCAATAAATTAAAAACCATTTTGTCTTTGATGATTTTAATTGAATTGATGAATACCCCCCCAATTATAGTCACTCATCAACCAATTACGCTTGGGCAATCTAAGT
>JAIYBD010000009.1 GCA_027488715.1 Bacteroidota bacterium
ATCAGAAAATAATTTTATAGGTCATTTTGCTGCAAGAGGTAATGATTTTCAAAATCAAAATGCAGTATTTATCGATAATTTTGAAAAAGAAAAAAAAGGTGGTGGGCTTCACATTAATATTTCATTTCAAAACTTGATTGAAGTATGTATTTCATTCTCCGTAAGACATTGTATTAAAGCAACCTGGCTCAACGATCGCGATCAGTTTTTATATCCAAATGATGGCTGGGAGGTGGATAAAGAATTTCAAAATGATTGTTTGGCTTTTACCTTGTTCAGTAATAATATCCAATCGCAATATGGCACCAACCACTGGATTCCATTCACGGAGCAGGAGGTGAATGCCCGGGAAAAGTTTGAGAGTAACTTCATGACCGATTTCATGCGTGGTAAACTTAAACAGGAAAGCGCAGGAGATTTGTTTGGGAATTCCGGTGGTTCTCCCGCTGCGCCCTTGGAGTTTTCACCCACTGCCCAGGAAGTATTTGCCGCGGGCTTGGCTTTATGGCGTTATTACCACCAACAAATCGGGTGCAACGTTAACGCGTCGCTGTACGACATTCGCGAGCATTTTCAAGGTCGTAATGAGAAAGGTAAAATGAACAACAAAAGCGAAGACGCTCACTACATGGAACTCATCGGAACGTTGCGCGCAAAACTTAAGGTTTTAGCAGACAAAATTGCCCCGAAAGTGTACGAATACGGCTTTTTAAAAGCCTAAAATCATCACTTCTCCCGCAAATAGATGGAGATGGGCACGCCGGTGAAGTTGAATTTCTGGCGAAGCTTGTTCTCCAAAATTTTTCTACCTTTGAAATCATGATTTGAAGCCTGAAAAAAATGAATTTACCCAAATATCCATTATCATCTAGTGATAAAATGTTGACCTTTGAGTTTGTCAGCGAAGGTCAAAGAGGATTTATTCATAAACTTGTTCGATACCAACCGACCAATCTAAAGGACATTTATAACCTAGCTTTTGGTGACAAGGATCCTTCAACGGGTGATATTGATGATACAGTGATTTCAAATAATGGTGACAGTGAAAAAGTATTAACAACCGTGGTTGCAACGCTTTACGCATTCACTGACAAATATCCAGATGTTTGGATTTATGCAACTGGAAGCACAAAAGTTCGGACACGCCTTTACAGAATGGGAATTGCCAAATTTCTTAGAGAGGTGACTACCGACTTTGAAGTATTGGGAGAAACAATTGATGATTGGGAACCATTCAAAAATAATGTTGAATACGAGGGCTTTTTAGTAAGGCGAAAAAAGAAATAAAGACAACCTTGAAAAAGTATTAATTTCATGCCATGAAAATTACGAAAGAACTAAAAAAACGAAAAATTCCAATTGTTAAAATCGAGAGCTCGTTAAACAAATACGACGACCTGGTTTTGTTCCCAGAGAAGTTGGAAAAAGCCAATGAAATGTTGCGCAAGATAGGACTTCCCAAACAATGGACCACCGATAAATAATAAAACGAACAGGTTCTACATTTTCCATGATTTATTCCTGGTTTTCTTCTCAGCGAATCACAAACATTATTTCCTTCTAGGCACCATCCAGCCAAACCGATTATTAGGGTACATCTCCCATTCCCATTCAACTCTCGAAATAAAGTTGGAAAATAGTAACTTATAAGTTACATTTGTTTCATGAATCAAAAAGTCCGCGAAGTTGTTGAATTTGAGAATCACTTTAGTGAATTCCTTAAAAAGCAACCCGTTAAGGTTCAAAACAAAATATTTAAGATCATTGAAGCCATTGAAACACTCGAAAGAGTGCCGAGCAATTACCTAAAAATGCTTGTTGGAACGAATGGATTGTATGAAGCAAGGATTCAACTCGGATCTGATATTTGGAGAGTGTTTTGTTTTTTCGATCATGGGAAACTGGTCATTTTATTAAATGGCTTCACAAAGAAGACGCAAAAGACTCCTAAAAATGAAATTGAAAAGGCTCTGCAATTGATGCAAAGGTATAATGACACAAAAAAGAAATAACATGAGCACTCGAGGATGGAAAGAAATTAAAGATGAAGTATACGGTAAAAAAGGTACTTCACGTCGTGATGGGTTGGAGCGTGAATTCGAGTCATTTAAGATCGGATTGCTTCTAAAAAAGGCCCGCGAAGAAAAACACTTAACCCAAGAACAACTTGCGGAATTAGTGGATAAGAAAAGAACTTATATTTCGAGAGTTGAAAATGATGGGAGTAACATGACGCTCAAAACGTTGTTCGACATCGTTGAAAAAGGATTAGGTGGAAAGGTAAACATCTCCATTGAAATTAAATAAGGAGGTAAACTCACATCACCTTAGCGTGAACCTCTTTGTGGCCGTCAAGCTGCGAAACGTAATAAAATGTGATTGAATTTACGGGAGAGGTGAATAAATTGGCCGAGGAATAGGTCAAAGAAAATGTTGTTGGGAAGTGAGTTACCATCATTACTTTTCGCTTACGGACCCGGTGCCAAAAAGTTCACTGGCATTTACGAAAACACCGATATTTTCTGGAATTTTAAGAAGCTTTTGATCAAGAAGAAGTGATCACTTCTCCCGCAAATAGATGGAGATGGGTACGCCGGTGAAGTTGAATTTCTGGCGAAGCTTGTTCTCCAAAAACCGGCGGTAAGGTTCCTTCACTTCCTTGGGGTGATTGCAGAAAAAGGCAAACGCAGGCGTTGGTGATGGAAGCTGGGTAATGTACTTGATTTTGATGTAGTGTCCGCGGTGGGATGGGGGCGGAAATGCTTCAATTTCAGGAAGTAAAACGTCGTTCAGTTCCGATGTTTTGATTTTCTTCTGGCGGTTTTCATGCACCTCGATAGCCGTTTCTACCGCTTTGAAAATACGTTGTTTTTCCGTGGCCGAAATGAATAAAATAGGCAAGTCGTTGTGGGGTAACAAACGCTTCTTCAAGGCCGCTTCGTAATCGCGGGCTGTGTTGGTTTCTTTCTCCACCAAATCCCATTTATTCACCAAAATCACCGCCCCTTTTCGGTTGCGGGTAGCCAGGTGAAGGATGTTCAAATCCTGGGCTTGAAGCCCTTCCGTGGCATCGATCAACAACATCACCACATCGCATTCCTCGATGGCGCGGATGGTGCGCATCACGGAATAAAATTCGATGTCTTCGTTTACTTTGGCTTTTTTACGCAACCCGGCCGTATCAACCAAGTAGAAATTCTTGCCAAAATACTTGTATTCGGTGTTGATGGTGTCGCGAGTGGTGCCGGCAATGGGCGTAACGATGGTGCGTTCTTGTCCGGTAAGGGCGTTCAACAAGGTCGATTTCCCCACGTTTGGACGGCCAACCAAGGCGAAACGAGGAAGGTCGGAAGGGGTATCTTCCACATCGGGAGGAAGAAGTTCCACCACACGATCGAGAAGTTCACCGGTTCCCGAGCCGGATGCTGAACAAACAGGGAATAATTCTCCAAAACCAAATCCGTAGAATTCGTGAATGTCGTTCAACATTTCGTTGGTATCTACTTTATTGGCGACCACCAAAATGGGTTTTTTGGTTCGGCGAAGAACATCGGCGAAGGCCTCATCGTGGTCGGTGATGCCGGTGGTGGTATCGACCATGAAAAGGAGCACGTCGGCTTCTTCGATGGCGGCGATCACTTGGGAGCGGATGGCGGCTTCGAAAATATCATCGGATCCGTGCACGTAGCCGCCGGTATCGATCACGTTAAATTCCCGCCCATTCCACGTTGATTTGGAGTAATGTCGGTCGCGGGTTACCCCAGCTTGGTCATCTACGATTGCTTTTCGGCCTAAAACCAGGCGATTAAATAAGGTTGATTTTCCGACATTCGGACGTCCAACGATGGCCACAATTCCACTCATGCTGCAAAGGTACGCAATTTTGAGGTGGGAATTTTATTCTAAACCACTGCGCCAATGCTGATACAAGAATTTAATCCAGAAAATAAGGAAGTAAGAAACAAAAGGAATGATTGGATTGAAGAGACTTAAATACCAATAATTGAATCCATAAATGCAGGAATAGGTAAACAGGAAATACAGAGCAGAAACAGCAATGGCTTGCAAAGAACTTGAAAAACGTAGGTGAGCTGTCCATTCATCTTCTCTTTTAAATCTGGACCAAATGGTCAGGATCATCCCTAAAATCAGAATCAGTTCACCGAGGTAAAACAAGGATTCTCTGTTGGGGATTAGGGGATTTTGAGCTAAGTAATACCCTCCAATTAAGGCAAGAATAAGGCAAGCAAAGCCCAATACTCTCAGGTATGATGGAATTAAGTAGGCAGGTTTCATGTTAATCTTCCTTTTCTAGTTGAAAAATTTGTTCAACGGTTACCTCAAAGTATTGAGATAGTTTCAAAGCGAGAATGGTCGATGGGCAATATTTCCCACCTTCAATGGATTGAATGGTTTGACGGCTGACACCGATGGCATCGGCCAATTCTCCTTGAGTGATGTTTTTTATGGCGCGTTGTACTCGTAAATTATTGGTCATGGTTGGAAGTTGGAAATAGAATTTGATAAAAAAAGGAGAGATTGTACAGTGCTAGGGGCAGTAACACCAAAACAATTCCACATTGATAAACAGGGATATTCTCTAAAAATATGCCGGCAATAACGATGAACAGTAACCAAATGAGGGAGATTAAAATCGCAAAAAATGCGGCTTTTCTTCGTAATTCTATCGTTCGCTCATCTTCAATTTTACTTTTTGAAAATCCCAAAAAAAGCAATCCAATGGTTAGTAAAGAATAAAAAATCTCGTCATTGAACGTGCCTAAAAAAACACCATTTTCTATTCCTCCTTCAATTTGTTCTCCATTAAACAGGTACATGGGAAAAATGGTGAGATGAATCAGTAAGGTTATTATGGAGAAGATAATGAATCCCAATCCAATCTTTAAAAATACCGATGGAAGTAACCAGAGCGTTCTCATATTTATCGCTTTTGGGTATATTCTTCTAACTTTGAAAAGCCGCCCAAAGCGATAAATTTCTTGAGTTCCTCATTGGAAATGTTACCCTTTACAACACTTCCTCCCTCGATCTTGATTTTGGCTGTTTTCTCCAGCAAAGCAACCCGGTCATCTTCTGTAATTCCAAATAAACTGAGGTCTTCCCCTTCTTTTTTAGCCAAAAAAACGCGCCACTTCACTTGACCTTGATCGTCCTTGATTTTCTTATTGATGAAAAACCAGTTATCCATGGTGCGAAGTTGATCCTTATCTCCCAAAACAACCGAAGTATCTACCTTGGTTTGAACACCCAAAAGGGAGTCCCCCATGGGAAATGCAGCATAAGCAAGGTCATTTCCTTCTTCCTTGATGGTGTTTCCGTTCAAGGTTAATCCTTCGTTTCGTTTACCCTTAACGAAAACGACCGTTTTTAATTGATAGTGAATCACCCTGTTTTTCTGAACAACCATGCTTTCGCTCGGATTGCGTTTGCTGGAATAACTACCCAAGAGGGATTGGGGGAATTCCTTCTCTTGAACAGAAACTTCAGGTAAAGGAGTGTTGAATTCCACCTTTGAACAACTTACGGAACCAAACCCCATTGCGAAGGTTATTCCAATCATTTGGAACCGAAATCCCATTTTTTTCATCATGTTTTTCATTTCATTTTTCTTTTGATAAAACAAAGGTATGTTATGCTTTTTAAAAAGTCAAGTTTATTTTACATTTTGACAAGAATAAAATGTTTAATGCAGAGTTAACTAGGCAAAAAAAGGCGAAATCAAGCGCTAATTCCATTTTTTCGAAATAAAAAAAACTTAAAAAAAAACTTAAAAAAAAACCCCGAAGCAGAAGCCCCGGGGTAAAAACCTATTAAAACAACAAAACAAATTATTTCACTTCTTCAAAGTCAACGTCGGTCACTTCGTCGCCTCCATTTCCGCCGGGGTTGTTGTTGGGAGCGCCTTCGCCTCCCGCAGCACCCTCTTGCGTTGCTTTGTACATCTCACCGGATGCCGCTTCCCACGCCTGGTTCAACGCTGCCATCGCAGCATCAATTTCGGCCATGTTGCGATCGGCATGCGCTTTCTTCAAACGCTCGCACGACTCTTCGATGGGCTTTTTCAACTCGTCGGAGATCTTGTCGCCGTATTCTTTCAACTGCTTTTCGGTTTGGAAAACCAACGAATCGGCTTGGTTGATTTTTTCGGCCTCTTCCTTCAATTTGGCATCGGAATCGGCGTTAGCGGCTGCTTCCTGCTTCATGCGATCGATTTCTTCCTTGCTCAAACCGGAACTGGCTTCAATGCGAATCTTCTGTTCCTTATTGGTGGCTTTGTCTTTAGCAGAAACGTTCAAAATTCCGTTGGCGTCGATATCGAAAGTCACTTCAATCTGAGGTACTCCGCGTTGTGCTGGTGGAATATCGCTTAAGTGGAAACGACCGATGGTTTTGTTATCGGAAGCCATGGCGCGTTCGCCTTGCAATACGTGGATTTCTACGCTGGGCTGATTGTCGGCTGCGGTAGAAAATACCTGAGATTTTTTCGTTGGGATGGTGGTGTTCGATTCAATGATTTTGGTGAAAACGTTCCCCATGGTTTCAATCCCTAAGGAAAGAGGTGTAACGTCCAACAACAACACACCTTGAACATCACCGGTTAACACACCGCCTTGGATGGCCGCGCCAATGGCAACCACTTCATCGGGATTCACGCCTTTGGAAGGATCTTTTCCGAAGAAGCTTTTCACCACTTCCTGGATTTTAGGAATGCGGGTTGAACCACCTACCAAGATCACTTCATCGATATCGCTGATGTTGAAACCGGAATCGCGAAGGGCTGCTTTGCAAGGCTCCAAGGTGCGCTGTACCAAAGAATCGGCCAACTGTTCGAACTTCGAACGCGATAGCTTTTTCACCAAGTGCTTGGGTACGCCATCAACGGCCGTGATGTATGGAAGGTTAATTTCGGTTTCCGAAGAGGCCGACAATTCGATCTTCGCCTTTTCAGCTGCTTCTTTCAAGCGTTGCAACGCCATGGGATCTTTTTTCAAATCGATGTTTTCTTCGGATTTGAATTCGCTGGCCAACCATTCAATGATTACTTCATCGAAATCGTCACCGCCCAAGTGGGTATCTCCGTTGGTTGATTTCACTTCGAAAACGCCATCGCCCAATTCGAGGATGGAGATATCGAAAGTACCACCGCCCAAGTCGAACACCGCAATTTTCATGTCGCGGGTGGTTTTATCCAATCCGTACGCCAAAGCGGCGGCGGTAGGTTCGTTCACGATGCGTTCTACTTTCAATCCTGCAATTTCACCGGCCTCTTTGGTGGCTTGGCGTTGTGCATCGTTGAAGTAGGCCGGAACGGTAATCACCGCGCGGTTCACTTCGTGTCCCAAGTAATCTTCGGCGGTTTTCTTCATTTTCTGAAGCACCATGGCCGAAATTTCCTGGGGGGTGTACATTTTGTCGTTGATTTTTACGCGGGGAGTGTTGTTTTCACCGCTCACCACTTCGTACGAGGTATTGCCCAATTCTCCTTGGATCTCGCTGTAATTGCGGCCCATGAATCGCTTGATGGAAGCGATGGTTTTGCGGGGATTGGTAATGGCCTGGCGTTTGGCAGGATCTCCTACTTTGATTTCGCCGTTGTCGAGGAAGGCTACAACCGAAGGGGTAGTGCGGCGACCTTCCGCATTTTGAATCACAACGTACTCATTTCCTTCCATCACGGAAACACAGCTGTTGGTGGTTCCGAGGTCGATTCCGATAATTTTGTTACTCATATCTTTTGTTTATTTTTTCGTTTTTTGTGCCTTTCGGCGTTTCCACTTCTTTTCACACTTTGTGCCAATCCAGTTTTTTGAATGGTTTGCGCCACAACTTCGGGATTGGCTGACAGTTTGTCGGCTTTTCGTTCATTATTCAGTACACCTTGTCGGGTTTGTGGCAAACTTTTGCATAAAAAACCCAATTTTGAATTGAAAATTTGCGTGGGATAATATCCATTTTAATGGCCAATACATTTAAAGAAGAACCTTCGGCGAAGGAAAAGAAGAAAAAAACCAAGGGAGATGCTTCAGCTGATCCGGAGTTGAAGGCGTATTTCACCGGAAACCGTCCGCGGATTTTGTTGGGATTGTTCCTCCTGCTCTTCTCGGTATTGTCGTTGGTGGGGTTCATCTCGTATTCCTTTACATGGAAAGAAGATTTCGCCGCCATCGTGGGTCAAGGGTCGTGGACCTACTTGTTTACCGGCGGCGAGTCCGACGTTTTGGCCGGCAATTGGTTGGGGCGTTTCGGAGCGTGGATTTCCCATCTTTTTGTGCGGGAAGGATTTGGATTAGCGGCCATCGGAATCAGTTACCTCGCTTTTGTTATCGGTGTTCGGGTGTTATTTGTTGATACCAAGTTCAAGCTTTTTCGTTTGGTAGAGCCGGCCATTACGTTCATGATCTTCATTTCGGGAACACTGGGCTATATTTTCGGAATTCTTCAGCCCGGAGAAGTGAGTTTTCTAGGCGGTGCTTTCGGATTTTACGTGAGCGGATGGATTGCCGAATTCATTGGTTCGGTAGGTGCCGGACTCTTCTGGTTGGTGGCTTGGTTGGCTATGATTAGCATCCGTTTCAATTGGGTTTTCACTACACCTTCCTGGTTCAATGCCAGTGAAGAAGCTGAATTTCAAGAAGAAGTACCTTTGGCCAAGGCGGCTCCCAAGGTGAAACCCAAAGTGGTTCCCGAGCCTGAAGTTGAAGTGGAGGCTCCGGTAGAATTGGAAAACGACAATACCTTTTTGGAAGAGCCGGAAGAGGAAGCCATCGATTTCGATTTTGAAACGCCTTCCACGCCCAAACCCGAAAAAGAACCGGTTTCCAATACCGAGTTTGAAGTGGTGATGCCCGAACCGGAAATGGCGCCACCACCACCGCCCGTTACTCCCATGACCGAACCCGCCGTGGTGGCCCCAAGGCTCGACGATCCGGACGAGCTTTCGAAAGAACTATTGGCGAAGTACGGCCCTTACGATCCTTATGCCGATTTACCCACGTATCAGTTGCCGATTTTGGACTTGTTGATGGAGCACGGCGACGGTCGAGTTCGAATTGATCAAGAGGAATTGCAAAAGAACAAGGATCAAATTGTAGAAACGCTTTCGCACTACAAAATTGATATTGACAAGATCAGAGCTACGGTGGGTCCCACGGTAACGTTGTACGAAATCGTTCCGGCTCCCGGGGTGAAAATCAGTAAGATTAAATCGTTGGAAGCCGATATCGCCATGTCATTGGCGGCCCTTGGAATTCGTATCATTGCGCCCATGCCCGGCAAGGGAACCATCGGTATTGAGGTTCCCAACAAAAATCCGGAAATTGTTTCCATGCGCTCTTTATTAGCCTCGGAGAAGTTCCAGGAGAGTTCGGCGGCCTTGCCCATCGCTCTCGGGAAAACCATTACCAACGATAATTTCATTGTTGATTTGGCGAAAATGCCTCACTTGTTGGTGGCAGGTTCGACCGGGCAAGGAAAGTCGGTGGGAATCAACGCCATATTGATGTCGTTGTTGTACAAAAAACACCCGGCCGATCTCAAGTTTGTTTTGGTGGATCCGAAGCGGGTGGAATTGCCTTTGTATCAGGCCATTGAGCGTCATTTTTTAGCGAAGTTGCCTAACGAGGATGAGGCCATTATTACCGACGTAACCCGGGTAGTGAATACCTTGAATGCCTTGTGCGTGGAGATGGATTTGCGTTACGGATTGTTGCAAAAAGCGATGGTTCGGGAAATCAAGGCGTACAATCAAAAATTCAAAGAGCGGAAATTGAATCCCGAAAACGGACATCGTTACTTGCCTTATATTGTGGTAGTGGTGGATGAGTTTGCGGATTTGATTGTGACCGCGGGCCGGGAAGTGGAAACGCCCATTGCGAGGATTGCCCAATTGGCTCGTGCGGTGGGAATTCACTTGATCATTGCTACTCAACGACCATCGGTGAACGTGATTACAGGAACGATCAAGGCCAATTTCCCCGGTCGTATCGCATTCCGGGTTTCGTCCAAGGTCGATTCCAGAACCATTTTGGATGAGGGCGGTGCCGATCAGTTGGTGGGCCGCGGCGATATGTTGGTGTCGAACGGAGCCGATTTGGTTCGTTTGCAATGTGCGTTTGTGGATACCCCGGAAGTGGAAAACGTTTGTAACTTTATCGGCTCGCAAAAAGGGTACACCTCGGCCTTTTTGTTGCCGGAGCCTGAGGATCCCGATGGAGAGATTGGAATCAGCGATTTTGATCCGACGGATCGGGATAAAATGTTCGACGATGCCGCGCGCATTGTGGTTCAATTCCAGCAGGGTAGCGCCTCTTTACTGCAAAGAAAACTTAAATTGGGGTACAACCGTGCGGGAAGAATCATCGATCAGTTGGAAGCTGCTGGAATTGTTGGTTCTTTTGAGGGTGCGAAAGCGCGGCAGGTGATGTTTTCCGACCTGAATCAACTGGAAGAGCATTTGAAACGTTTAAAAGAAAATGAGTAAAATCATGAGAAAATTTTTGTTCGCTTTTGCCTTGTTGGCCTTTGTTTTCGGCGCTTCTGCCCAAGGGGGAGATCCCGTGAAGGCCAAGGAAATTTTGAAAAGATCTTCAACAAAATTTAGAACCTATAAAACCGTTTCCGGTGAAGTAAAAGTGGTGGTAACCGACCAAAAAGCCAAGGTGATTGAGACCCAAACGGGAACCTTCAAACTCAAAGGAAATAAATTTCGCTTGAAATTGGGAAACCAAGAATTGATTTGCAATGGAACCACCCTGTGGACCTTGATGTCTGATCTGAATGAGTGTTCCAAATCCAAATACCGTCCCAAGCCTGGCGATATTTCACCCACCAACATCTTTACCATTTACGAAACAGGATTCGATAGTTATTATTTGAAGGACGAAGCCAATAATTTCGTGATTGATTTGGTGCCTTTGGATAAAAAGAGAAACTTTTCTAAAATTCGCTTGTACATCGACAAAAAATCGAACAACGTGAACATGGCGAAAATCTTCGAGAAAAATGGGACCCATTACACCTATACCTTGAAGAATTTGGTGGTGAACAAAAACATGCAAGATCAAACGTTTGAGTTCATTCAGAAAAATTACCCCAAGGTTGAACTGATCGATTTGGGCAATTGATATGACGACGATCTCAAATCGGATTTTAGGCATTAATGAGCCTCAAACCATCGCCATGACCCAAAAGTCGAGGGACCTGCAAGCGCAGGGAATCGACGTGATTAGTTTGAGCATTGGAGAGCCCGATTTTAAAACTCCTCTGCACATCCAAGAAGCGGCCATCGAGGCCATTCGATCTCAAAAATATTTCGCTTATCCGCCCGTTGCCGGCTATCCCGATTTAAAGGAAGCCGTTTGTTGGAAGATGAAAAACGACAATGGGTTGGATTATTCTCCCAATCAAGTTGTGATTGCAACGGGTGCCAAACAATCGGTCATCAACACCATTTTGTGTTTGGTTAATCCGGGTGATGAGGTCATTCTTCCGGCTCCATTTTGGGTGAGTTACGAATTGATGGTTGAAATGGCGGAAGGGGTGCCGGTGCGCATTTCTACTTCCGTTGAAAATAACTACAAGTTTACTCCCGAACAACTCGAAAAAGCCATAACGCCGAAGACCAAAGCATTTTTGTTTTCTTCGCCCTGCAATCCAACGGGTACGGTTTATTCGGCCGCCGAGTTGGAGGCTTTTGCCGAAGTATTCCGTCGTCATCCTCAAATTACGGTAATTTCCGATGAGATTTACGAGTTCATCAATTTCGTTGGGAAGCATGCTTCCATTGCCCATTGCGAGGGAATGAAGGATCGAACGGTGATCATCAATGGAATGTCGAAGGGCTTTGCCATGACGGGTTGGAGGTTGGGATATTCCATTGCTCCTCCCGAATTATCGAAGGCCATTGAGAAAATGCAAAGCCAATATACTTCCGGGGCAAATACCATTGCTCAGCGTGCGGCTTTAGCGGCGCTAACGGGTTCACGAGAACCTTCGCAAGCGATGTGCGCCGCCTTTTTAAAACGCCGAGATTTGGTGATTGCCGGCTTGAAGCAAATTCCAGGGGTAGAAATCAATCTTCCCGAGGGGGCATTTTATGCGTTTCCCGATATTTCTTCGTATTTCGGTAAATCGTGGAAAGAATGGCACATCTCCAATGCCACCGACTTGGCCATGTACTTGTTGGAAGTGGGGCATGTGGCCACCGTAACGGGAGAAGCTTTCGGCGATCCCCGCGCCATTCGTTTGTCGTTTGCTACTTCGGATGAGCAGTTGAAAATAGCTGTTGATCGAATTCATCAATCCCTAATTCAATTGAAATAAATGAGTTGGACCAATCCATTTGCGGGTTTACAGGTTTTGATCGTTGGCGACGTGATGGTGGATGCGTATTGGTACGGAAGTGTACACCGCATTTCCCCAGAAGCGCCCGTTCCGGTGGTGGATATTACCGGAAAGGAAAGTCGATTGGGTGGGGCGGCCAACGTGGCCTTGAACATTCGAAGCATGGAAGCCGCGCCATTTTTATGCACGGTGATTGGTGAAGACGAGGCCGGCGATACGTTTCTACGACTTTGTGAAGAAAGTGGAATGCCTACCGCGGGAATTATCCGCCGGAAAAATAGGCCGACTACGGTTAAAACCCGCATCATGGGAAATCAGCAGCAGCTGATGCGTTTGGATGAAGAGCAAACCCAACCGATCGATGAGGTAACTTCGATGGAATTGGAAGAACGGTTTGCTTCCTTATTGCCCAATGCCGATGTGGTGATTTTTGAGGATTACGACAAAGGGGTGTTGCACCCAACCAATATTCAACGATTGGTGAATTTGTGTAAGGAGCGTGGTATTCCCACCACGGTTGATCCTAAAAAAGTGAATTTCAATGCCTTTCATGGTGTTTCTTTGTTTAAACCCAATTGGAAGGAACTGAGGGAAGGACTTCATTTATCCCAAACGGAAGTTACGTTGGAGGTGTTAAAAATGGCGGCTGATCGTTTACGACGGGAGCAAGGCATTGAACGATTGTTCATCACCTTGAGTGAGAAAGGAGTCTTTTTAGACGATGGAAAAGAGTCGCATTTAATTCCAGC
>JAIYBD010000111.1 GCA_027488715.1 Bacteroidota bacterium
CAACCTACGTGGATGCTCTTCCCCAGTTGATCAATCCGCAAACCGGCCGGGTGCATACCCATTACCAACAGGCCGTTGCAGCCACCGGCCGATTATCTTCCAATAATCCGAATTTGCAGAATATCCCCATTCGAACCGAGTTGGGTAAAGAAGTTCGGAAAGCGTTTATTCCCCGCGAAAAAGGTAGGGTGATTCTCTCGGCCGATTACAGTCAAATTGAATTGCGTTTGATCACCGAAATTTCTGGCGACGCTCAGATGTTGGATGATTTCCGAGCTGGCCACGACATTCACACGGCCACGGCTGCTCAGGTTTTCAAGTGCGGCATTGAAGAAGTAACGTCGGACCTTCGTAGAAAAGCCAAAACCGTAAATTTTGGAATCATTTACGGGATTTCAGCTTTCGGCCTTTCGCAGCGTTTAGGCATTCCTCGGGGCGAATCGGCCGAACTGATCAAACGGTATTTCGAAACGTACCCCGGCATCAAAACCTACATGGAAAAAACGGTGGAAGATTGCCGAATCAACGGTTTTGTTTCGACCATGCTTGGACGAAAAAGAATGATTCCTGATATCAATTCGGCCAATGCTACGGTCCGCGGGTTTGCCGAAAGAAACGCCATCAATGCACCCATTCAAGGTTCAGCAGCCGATTTGATTAAATTGGCCATGATCAAAATTCACGCCGATATGAAATCGGCTGGGTTGAAGTCCCAAATGATCATGCAGGTGCACGATGAATTGGTTTTTGATGCATTTCCTGATGAATTAGAGGTGTTGAAAGCCATCGTTAAAAAGGGAATGGAAACGGTTATTTCCACGAAAGTGCCTATTTTGGTGGAGATGGGCGTAGGGGAAAACTGGCTGGAAGCACATTGATTTTACATTCGGCAAGCTGCTTCCTTCGAGCTAGGAAATGGAGTAGGATTGAAATGGTTTATGATTGAATGGTCTTCTATCGGGGGAGGTTAAACACATTTCAGGCATCGATGTTGAATTTTTCAATGTTGAATGCTAAAGTGTAATCTCCATTTAGGTTCTCAACATCTTGTAATTCTAATTTCAGTGTCCGATAAAACTTCTGCTCAGAATTAACTCCCAAAGTGAATGTTTCATTTTTGATCAATGTGTTTAAATGAAAAACCGGTTGAACTTGGAATAAGTCAGGATTTAAATGTATGGGGAATTGTTTTTTTCTATCATCCATAAATCGTCCTTCATGGTCAATGAAAATAACATAGCTCAGTTCGGCGATGAGTTTAACGTTTGAAATAAAATTCTGCCATTCGGTTTCAAAACTCTTTTGGGATGTTACGAAAATGCTTTGAATCAGGAGATAGCTATTTTCAGAATTCAATTTGAATTCCATTACAGGATTTTCTTTGTTTAGTTTAATTTGTTCCAATCTCATATCGTGTTTTATTGTATTACCGCTAACGTTCGTTCCGCGGCTTTGCGAAGAAGCGGTTTTAACACAAATATTGATGCGGAGAACCAAACTTAGATTAACCACAAATGTGCTGCGGAGAAATGAACCGCCACTTTTGCCAAACCCGTGTTAGCCACGGCTTCATTTATTCATCCAGCCATCCGTGAATCCCTGTTTGATATCCGGATATGAAAGAAGAAGATAAAAAGTTAAAATGGACACTAAAACAGTTTTCCAGTGAGTTTTTATGAATGATTTTAGATCAGAGTAAAATGTTTGCATTTTGCTTTCTTTTCCAGTTTAAAATTCACCTTTCATCACATCCACACCTATCGCGTATCCGTAAATTTTTCCATTGGCATCTTTATACATTCTGATTTTATTGCAAGCCATGCCTAAATTAACTTTCGACCAGGTTTTACCACCGTCTTTGGTTTCGTAGCCGCTGTTCATCGTGCCTACATAGCCGTGGTTTTCATCGATAAAGCCGATGCCAAATTCTCTTGCACCCGCATCATCCACCAAGTTAACTTCCTGCCAGTTTTCGCCTCCATCTGTGGTTTTTGCAACACGCTGTTGTTTTGCACCTGGATCGGGATTGTAAGATTGGATGGTTACATAACCCACTTTCTCGGTTGGGAACGAAACTTTCCAAGTTGTTTCAAATGGGCGATTAGACTGATAGACTTTTTTCCATGTTTTACCGCCGTCGTTTGTTTTTAAAATCAAGGCATTAGATTCAGAAATATCCTCACTTGTTGCCGCACAGACAAATCCGTTATTCTTATCAAACATTTTGATATCGAATAGCATTTTACAGTCGTTGTTCATACGATTGGATGTCCAAGTTTCGCCACCATCGTGTGATACCATCATATTAGCGGGAGAACCTACACGACCTACGGCATAAACATGTATTTTGAAGTCTATTTTACCGTGATTAATAAATTGTTCTTTAACAATATCAATGGCGCAAAGTCCCTTAACATAAGGGCCTTTATAGGAAACAGGATTCCACGTTTTCCCACCATCTGTTGTTCCGTATAAGGGAATGGTATCCGTTACGTTTGGAAAATAGTCGGTACCAACAGTTCCCGCAAATCCTATTAAACTATCCACAAAAGCAATGCAGCGAAAAAAAGTCCCTTTCTTCTCCAGTTGTTTTTCCCAATTCGCACCTCCATCTTTCGTGTGATAAATAGTGCCGTAACCGTTTACATACCACCCTTCCTTTTCGTTGATAAATGCAATGTCATCTTGTTTTCCCGGATAGCGTTCAGTATTCAGCTTACGCCAACCTTGCTCAACGGGTTTGATTGCAGCTTTTTTGTTTAAAACTTCGTTGCTCCATTTCACCGCTGAAAGACCGACCTCTGGATTGTATTCATCAAATAATTGTTGAATCTGGCCGTTTGAAAACTTGTTATATGCCTCCTGCATGCTTCCCGATTTTGCAAAATAATGATCCGTTGAAGGATAAGTCATTAATGTTGCATTCCCTGGATGGAAGTAATTCACAGTGTTCACTATTTGTTGGTGATCGTCTTTTGAGAACGCTTGAAAATCAGATTCACCAAACTGAACCAACACTTTTGCTTTGGTATTTTTCCAGTTTTCAAGGTGCGGATAATCTTGTATTTGTCGCCAGTATTCCGCATTTCTTGAATAGATTTTTCCTTTTCCGTCGTATTCCCAACTTGTTCGCAAAAGACTATCAGCCTCCGGGTCTTTAGCAATATCCTCTAATCGCTCTTTTTTAACAAAGTATCGGTAATTCAAATCGTATTGGTCAAGTACAGATTGTTCTACTTCAATCGGGTTCATGCCTGCCAATGCATTTTGAACGCGGTACATTTCGATTTGGTATTCAAACCAAGATTTGGCTGTCGTTCCATAGACTACAACACCCGCAACTTTATTTTTCGCACTTATTGCTGGCGCAACAATTCCACCCATCGAATGTCCAACGATTATGATTTGGTTGGTATCGACATAAGGAAGTGACTTCAGTTTTTTTAACCCCACTTCAAAGTTTTCAATCTCATCCAATAAATCGCAGGACTCACAAGGTGGCGTATTCTTACTATCGCCCAAACCACTTTTTTCAATACGGAGCGTTACGTATCCTGCATCGACATAAGCATCCACGATGCGCTTGTACGGGTGGAAGTTTGGTAATTCATCGATGCTGCTGCAGCTATATCCGGGAATGAATAACATCGCCGGCATTTTGGTTTCTTTAAACGGCTTGTTGATGATGACGCGCAGTTGTCCTCCTTTGTAGTTTGCCTCGTCGTAAATAACGGTAGCATTGTCATCTGTTTCATACGGACGAGCAACCGCCTTTGCTTTTAAAACGAGTTCTTTTTTGCCACGCAAGACCGTTAATTGCACTTCTTGGTTTGGAGAATAGGTTAAGAATTGTTGAGTGAATTCGTCTGTTGAAGCAAAAGTGGAATTGCCAATTTTTACAATCAAATCCTTTTCCTTCAATTTTAAAGCAACACTTGTTCCTCTAGAAACTTGTTGCACTTTACAACCGGAAGTTCCATTTTCGGTGACAAATTCAACTCGTGCACCGAATTGCACTTTACGCTGAAGTTGGGAATACCCATTAACACTAATAAAGAATAGAAAACAA
>JAIYBD010000139.1 GCA_027488715.1 Bacteroidota bacterium
ACAAGAAAGACATCGAAAAAGCGTACGTGGAATTGAAGCCCGAATTGTTGGATTTCTACAACAGCTACGACCCATTGAAGGTAACCGCCGAGGATGAAAAGAAGTACAGCAATTTTGTGAATGGATTGAGTGATGAAGACAAGAAGTTTTTGAAATCATCCATGCATTATTACCAACTTACGTTTGAAAATGTTGGTGGATTGGTCACTCCGTTGATTGTTGAATTGCAGTATGAAGATGGAACCAAGGAAATTCGACGTTTTCCGGTGGAGGTGTGGTTGAAAAACGAAAACAAATGCAACAAGGTTTTGGTAACCGAAAAACCAGTGAAGCGTTTTGTTTTCGATCCGTTGTTGGAAACCTGCGATACCGATACCGACAACAACGCGTTTCCGAGAATATTGGAGACCGAACATTTCGAGATCATGAAATACGATCCTCCGATGAATCCCATGAAAGGAAAATAAAAAATTGAAGGCGCTTGTGGAAATTCCCAGGCGCCTTCGTCTTGGTAAAAAGTTTATTTATGAAATCCACCATTGTCATTGCCGCAGCTGTTTTTGTTTCTTTATTAAGTAAAGCAGAAAACACCGTAAAAGTCACCTCCGAATTAACCTCCGTCACCGTTTTCCGTTCTGGGTGTCAAATGTTTTATAAAACAACGGCCAAAGTAGGCGAGGGGAGGTCAGAAATTCGAATTGCCAATCTTCCCGCTGAAATAACAGAGAACTCCATTCAAGCCAAAATCGAAGGTGGGGCAACGTTATTAGGGGTAACTTTTGAAAAAGATTACTTTACGCCGGTGAAGGAATCCAAAATCAATCAATACCAAGATTCCATCGTTGGTTTAGATTGGCAAATTCGCCAGTTGAATGACCAACGAAACGTGTTGGAATTGGAAGAGCAAACGTTGAAAAACAACCAAAAACTGGGATCCACTCAAAATGGAATGTCGCCTACCGAGTTGCGAGCACTGTTGGAGGTGACGCGTTCTAAAGGAAATGAAATCAAGCGATTGATGTACGAGGTTGATCTTCAAATCAATAAAATAAATTTGAGAAAAAACAACCTTCAAAACCAAATCAATGAATGGAATAACGTTCCCAGTAAGGTTTCGGGCGTGGTTATTCTTTCGGTTTTGTCTAAAGTGGCGAATAAATCCAATATTACCTTGAATTTCCGAATGCAGCAAGCCAGTTGGCAACCGGTGTACGATTTAAGGAAAGACGGACGAGATGGAAAGATTCAATTGAATTTTCGTGCTCAGGTGGATCAATCCACGGGGGTAGATTGGAAAGATGTTCAACTGAAAATCTCTACATCTTTGGGAGAAACCGACCATCAGTTGCCCATCCTTTCCCCCATGTTCGTCAATTTTTATACCCCTCCCGTTTATGGAACGTACGGTGGAAAAGAAATGTTGGAAAATGTTCGGGTAAAACGACTTAATGCTGCTCCGGCTGTACGTGGAGACATGGCCGTTTCCATGAGTATGGATGATGCTGAAGGGGCAAAGTACGAGTATAAAGTAGACGTTAGCCAGAATCAATTGAATGCGGAGTATGCCATTTCATTGCCTCAAACGATTCGCCATGGTGGAAAAGCTACCGTTGTTCCCGTGATGGATTATGAGTTACCGTGCACCATGGATTACTTGAGCATTCCAAAACTTAGAAATCAGGTGTTTTTGATGGCTAAAATTACCGATTGGGGTCAATACAATTTGACTCCTGGGTTGGTGAATTTGTTCATTGATGGAAGTTACATTGGAAATACATTTTTCGATCCGACAGCAGTAACCGATACCTTGGCCATTTCGTTGGGTAAAGATCAAAAAATGAGTGTTAATCGGATTCAATTGAATGATTTTAAAGAGAAAAAGATCTTAGGATTGACCATCAAGGAAACCTATGGTTACGAAATTACCCTTCGAAACAATAATTCAGAATCGGTGAATGTTCAAGTTTTTGATCAGATTCCAATTTCTAGAAATGCCGAAATTGAGGTGGAGCAAAGTGAATTAACCGGTGCTACGTTGAATAAAGATTTGGGTGAAGTTCATTGGTCGGTGGCGTTGAAAGCCAATGAATCGAAAAAAGTCCGATTGATTTATTCCGTGAAATACCCCAAGGGCAAGCAAGTTCAATTCGGAAATTGAGTTGACGTAATAAAAAAATCCCGCTTCGGCGGGATTTTTTGTGGGTTAGATTGAAATATTAGGAGGTTTAACCAAAAAAAGATTCTCCAAAAAATGAAATGATACACACAATAAATTTGCTTCGTTTGGAAATTTGTCCTATACTTGCAGACATATGTCTCAAGTTTTAAACCGATGTTAACAGCCATTGAAAAAATAGAAGGGAAACTTGACAAAGAGATAGCTTCCTTTTTCAAAACAAGCAATATTCAGACACGTCAAAAGAAAGTTACCTATGGAAATTTCTTAGAGGACAAAATGCTGATCATTGTGGCAATAAGGGCCGGAATTCCTTATTCTCTGTTTCATTTAATTCAAGATTATACGCCATTCTCAGAAGCAGATTGGGCAAATTTTCTTGATATTTCAACAAAATCGCTTCATAGGTATAAAACTTCGGCTTTTCACCACTTTAAGCCAATCCATTCTGAAAAAATTATTGAAATGGCAGAAGTTACAAAAGTGGGACTTGACGTTTTTGGGAATATGGAAAAACTTAAACTGTGGCTTAATACGCCAAGTTTTGCATTGGGAAAATTGAAGCCAATTGAATTACTTAAAGACTCTTACGGGAAGGAAATGGTCATTGGTGAACTCAACCGAATTAATTATGGAATTTTGGTTTAAATGATCGTTTTTAGACTTGGAAGAGAAAAACACGGAACCTCTCTGTCGGGCATAGGAGCGGCTAAAAATGGAGCAAGGTGGAATCCTATTGGAATTGAGTTAATCTACACTGCAAACAATAGGTCATTAGCGATGGCCGAAGTTGCCGTTCATCTTACTTTAGCAACATTGCCGGATGATTACATGATGATAACCATTGACATTCCTGATGACATAGAAATAAAGCATTTAACAGAGGCAGATTTGCCAACTGACTGGCAGGAGTTTCCACACCCTTCGACTACTCAAAAGATAGGGAGGGATTTTGTGAATGAAAATGAATATTGCGTGTTAATGATTCCCTCTGTTGTTACTCGAGGTGACTTTAATTTGCTCATTAATCCCCATCATAAAGACTTTTCTAGAATAACCATTACAAGTGTGGTAAAATTCCCATTTGACAAAAGGATTTTCAAATAAATTTAAGCGTTTTTTTACTGGAAATATTTTTCTTGCTAACCTTTATCATGAAACAAAAAGCCCCTACCATTTGGTAGGGGCTTCGTTAAATCAGAATTTTTTATATTACTCAGCAGCAGGAGCTTCGCCTTCTTCTGTGGCAGGAGCTTCTTCAGCAGCGGGAGCTTCTTCAGCAACAGCAGGAGCCTCTTCAGCAGCAGGAGCTTCAGCAACTGTTTCTTCAACAGCAACTTCTTCAGCAGCTTCCTCTTCTACTTCTTCTACAACTGGAGCGTTCTTGGCGGCAATAGCAGCAGCTTTCTCAGCAGCAATTTTTGCTTCGGTAGCAATTTGCGCAGCACGAGTTTTAGCAGCTTTTTCATCCTTCGCTTTCTTCGCTTTGTCGTTCGAAGAATCTTTGGAATCCAACCACTCTTGGAACATCTTTTCAGCTACTTCCATGGTGAATGCACCTTTCGATACACCACGCAACAAGTGCTTTTTGTACATAGCGCCTTTGTTGGAAAGAATTCCACGGGCGGTATCGGTGGGTTGTGCGCCAACACCTAACCAATAAACGGCACGATCAACGTTCAATTCAATGGTAGCGGGAACAGTAACCGGATTGTACGAACCGATTTTCTCGATGAAACGACCATCACGTGGTGAACGTGAGTCGGAAGCCACGATATAATAGAAAGGACTAGCTTTCCGGCCGTGGCGTTGTAAACGAATTTTTACAGACATTGTAAAGGTTTGTTTTTAAGTGAGGTGCAAAGGTAAAAAAAGAAATCGAAAATCAAAAGCCAAAAGGCATTTTCATTCCTTTGCCGCCTTTCCCCATTTTATTCATCATTTTCATCATCTTCTGCATGTCTTCAAATTGCTTAATCAATTGATTTACACGCTGAATATCGTAACCGCTTCCTTTGGCAATCCGCTTTCTTCTGCTTCCACTCAAAATCTCTGGCTTTCGGCGTTCTTCCGGAGTCATGCTTTGAATGATCGCTTCAACCGATTTAAACGCGTCGTTGTCAACCGGTAAATCTTTCATGGCTTTTCCAACGCCTGGAATCATTCCCATCAAATCCTTGATGTTGCCCATCTTTTTGATTTGCTGAATTTGCTCAAAAAAGTCGTTGAAATCGAATTGATTCTTCCGCAACTTGGCTTCCAATTTCTTGGCTTCTTCCTCAGAATAAGCCTCTTGTGCACGCTCAACCAACGAAACAACATCGCCCATGCCCAAAATTCGGTTGGCCATACGGTCGGGGTGGAATACATCCAACGCTTCCATTTTCTCGCCAGTTCCCACGAATTTGATGGGCTTTCCTACGGTAAATGAAATCGTAAGCGCCGCTCCACCGCGGGTATCTCCATCCAATTTGGTTAAAATAACCCCATCAAAATTTAAACGGTCATGGAATGCTTTGGCGGTGTTTACCGCATCTTGCCCCGTCATGGAATCCACCACAAACAACGTTTCCGTAGGTTGAATGGCCTCTTTAACAGCAGCAATTTCCACCATCATGGCTTCATCAACGGCCAAACGGCCAGCGGTATCTACAATTAAAACCGAATATCCTTCTGTTTTTGCTTTTTGAAGGGCATTTTGAGCAATCTGTACCGCGTTGTTGTTTCCTGGTTCGGAATACACTTCAACACCAATCTGACTTCCCAAGGTGTGCAACTGATCGATGGCCGCAGGACGGTAAATGTCGCAAGCCGCCAATAAAACTTTCTGCCCCTTGCCCTTTAATCTCAAAGCAAGTTTCCCGGAAAACGTGGTCTTACCCGATCCTTGCAATCCCGACATCAATACCACCGAAGGGCGGCCGCTGAGATTTATCTCTTTGGCAGTTCCTCCCATCAAGGTGGTGAGCTCATCGTGCATGATTTTGGTTAATAATTGCCCCGGAGTAATGCTATTCAATACATTTTGTCCGGTTGCTTTTTCCTTTACGGAATCAGTAAAGTCCTTGGCAATTTTAAAACTTACGTCGGCATCCAACAAGGCGCGACGAATCTCTTTCATGGTAGTGGCAACGTTTACGTCAGTAATTTGCCCTTGCCCTTTTAATAATTTAAAGGCACTCTCTAGTCGATTGGATAGATTTTCGAACATGGGTGCAAAGTTAATCATTTTTGATCGACGGTACGACCACTTTTTCCTACCTTTGGGACATGAAAAAAGGATTTTTGTTTTGGATGATGGCCCTTTCCTTTTTGGGAGCCGTGGCCGATGAGGGGATGTACCCATTGAGCGAAATTAAACGCATTAATTTCAAAAAAGCGGGTTTCAAAATGTCGCAAGCCCAAATGTTCACTCCGGGAGGTAATAGCCAAATTGATGCTCTGGTTCGAATTGGCGGTTGCACCGGTTCTTTCATTTCGCCTGAAGGACTCATCATTACCAATCATCACTGTGTTTTTGGAAGTGTGGCTGCAGTTTCTTCTCCTGCCAACGATTACCTCACCAATGGGTACTACGCTGCCGATCGCATCAAGGAAATTCCGGTAAAAGACCTCACGGTAAAAATTACCCTTTCTTACGAAGATGTATCGGCCAAAGTCTTGGAGAAAGCCAAATCCATTTCCGATCCCAATAAAAAAATCGAAGCCATTCGTCAGGCCATTACAGAAATCCAAAAATTCGAAAACGAAAAGAACTCCGGACTTTCTTGCGAAGTGAGCGAAATGTTCACAGGGAAAACCTATTATTTGTTTCGCTACCAAACCATTCAAGACATTCGTTTGGTATATGTTCCACCCAGAAACATCGGAGAATTCGGTGGAGAAAGCGATAACTGGGTTTGGCCACGACACACCGGCGATTTTTCCATCGTACGGGCGTATGTTTCGAAAGATGGAAAACCGGCAGCCTATTCGCCCGACAATGTTGCGTTTAAACCCAAAAGAATTTTGAAGATCGATTTCGACGGGGTGAATGAAAATGAAATGGTTTTCATTTTGGGATATCCGGGAAGAACCTTTAAAAACTATCCGGCTTCTTACCTCAAATATCAGCAAAATCAATTGTTGCCTGTGACCACCAAAGTCAACGATTATTTGATTAGCTCGATGAATGCCTTAGCAGCAACCGATCCGGGCTTGATGTTGAAGTTCGCCGGTAAAACCAAGAGCTTGGCCAACGTGACCAAGAATTATAAAGGAAAGATGCAAGGTCTGCGTCGTACCTCCATTTTGGCCGACAAATCTGCTTTGGATGAAAAAATAAAAACGTATTTGGCGACCCAAAATCCTTCCAAAAACGCAGTGGATGAACTCAATCGAATTTATGCCTCCATGGAACTTTCTGCGCCTCGAGACTTGTGGGTGAATAATATTACCGCTCATTCGGCTTGGATGAACATGGTTTCAACCATGGAAGCGCTGCAATCGAAAGCAAATAAGTCCTCCAATCCAGACAGCGCTTTTTCAGCCCTAATTACTGAAAATAGCATGAAATGGAAGTCAATCTTGGCCAATTTTCACCCCGCCTTGGAGAAAGATTTCCTTTTGTGGATGATGAAAGATGAAGCTAAAATTTTCGCTGAAGATCAACCCAACGGAGGCGATCGTACCAAATTGGTAGCTTCCAATGGCATGATCGAAAATTTTGCCTGGTGGAACTTTGTCCCCGAAAAGGTGAGCACATGGAAACTTTCCGATTGGCAGGTGCTCATGAAAAACCCCATGTACGATTGGGCGAAGCAAGTGCTCGCTTTGCGCACAAAAATTGCAGAAGAAAACAATACACGTCAAGGAATTCTTGCTGGCCTGATGCCCGAATATTTAGAAGCTCGTCAAGCGGTGCTGGGCGATAACTTCTTGCCGGATGCTAATGCTACGTTGCGTTTAACCTACGGAAAAGTAAAGGGATATTCGCCCGATGATGCCGTTTATCAAGGGCCAATTACCACGTTGAAAGGGGTTCTCGAAAAAGGTGCCAACGGTGGTGAATTCGATTACCCCGCCAAACTGAAAGACTTGCACGACGCTAAAGATTTCGGCGAATACATTCACCCAACCTTGAAAGATGTACCCACCGCCATTTTGTACAATTTAGATACTTCGGGTGGAAATTCCGGTTCTCCAGTGATGAACAATAAAGGTGAATTGGTAGCGGTAAATTTTGACCGTGCCTATACGGCCACCATCAACGATTTTGCATGGGACGATAAATATTCGAGATCCATCGGTTGCGACATTCGTTACGTCTTGTTTGTGATTGATAAATTTTCAGGTGCTCAAAACTTAATGAAGGAAATACAGAATGCAAATCATTGATTTTATTTTACACATCGACCAGCATTTGGTTGACTTTTTAAACGAATACGGGACTTTAACTTACGTCATTCTCTTTTTAATCGTCTTCACGGAAACCGGTTTGGTGGTGATGCCGTTATTGCCTGGCGATTCGCTTTTGTTTGCCATTGGTGCTTTAGCTGCTCGACCCGAAACGGGTTTGAACATGGGGATTCTCATTCCACTTCTCATTGTAGCTGCTCTGCTTGGTGATCAGCTCAACTATTTTATGGGAAAAAAACTAGGGGCTACGTTAAAGAAAAAAGAGCGCTTCCTTTTCCTAAAACGAGAGCATTTGGAAAAGACCGAGGTGTACTACGAGAAACATGGCCCATTAACGGTCATTTTAGCCCGATTCATCCCTATTGTTCGCACGGTTGCTCCCTTTGTTGCGGGTGCCAGCAACATGCACTACCGAAAATACGTAGGTTTTGGAATTGCCGGAGCCATCATTTGGGTAAATTCCATCACTTGGGTAGGGTATTTGTTTGGTAATAACCCTTGGGTAAAAAGCCATTTCGAAATTGTTGTATTAGCCGTTGTTGGAATAAGTTTTATTCCCGTTATTTTTGGAATCATCAAAGCCAAGTTCTTTTCGCCTAAAAACTCCTAACTTTAATTTAACTTTAAACTATGGTTAAGTGGGTGCATGGAGCGAATCCAAATTTAATTTTGATGTAAAATTAAAGGCATGAGTTCCAAACAACGTATTCTGATTGTTGATGATGAGCCGGACATTCTTGAATTTCTAGGTTTCAACCTTGAAATGGAAGGCTATGAGGTTCAAAGAGCCAATCATGGAGCTGAAGGGCTGGAAAAGGCAAAATTGTTTTTGCCTGATTTAGTTCTGATGGATGTTATGATGCCCGTGATGGATGGAATAGAAGCCTGCATCGAAATTCGAAAGAATCCAGCAACTTCAAAAGCCATCATTTGTTTTCTCACTGCCCGCGCCGAAGATTATTCCCAAATTGCAGGATTGGAAGCGGGCGCAGACGATTACATCACCAAACCCATCAAACCTAGGGTATTGCTTTCTAAAATTAAGTCGTTGCTTCGCCGTGCTGATGGAAACGAAGAGGGGGTGAGCCCCAACAGTATCGAATTGCACGGCCTCATCATCGATAAAGAACAACACCTCATTTTCAAAGGTGGGGAAGCCATCCATCTTCCTAAAAAACAATTTGAAATCCTATTACTCCTTAGCTCCAAACCTGGAAAAGTATTCAACAGAGATGTGATGATGAGTCAGGTTTGGGGAGATGATATCATCGTTGGTGATCGAAATATCGATGTGCAAATCCGAAAACTTCGAGAAAAAATTGGGGAAGAATACATTCGGACCATCAAAGGAGTTGGATATAAATTCGTGAATCCAGAAGCGGATCCATTGATTTAAAGCGTATTCAATCCATCTAAAATGATGCGCATCCCCCAGGCCAGTTCTTCGATAGAAATGGTGAGCGGAGGTGCCATTCTAAAGCTGCTTGGACTGCTTAAGAATCGGTAAATGATGACACCGTGGTCCAAGCAATAGTCAAATAATCGACCGACATGCTCTTCGGATGGTAAATCAACCGCAAACATCAATCCGCGATTGCGAATTTCTAAAATTTGCGGATGTTTCAATTGACTTCGAATGAAATTCGCTTTTTCGGGAATGAACTCCATGAGCTTTTCTTCCTCGATGGTTTCTAATACAGCCAAGGCCGAAGCGGAACAAACCGGGTTGCCTCCAAACGTGGTGATGTGGCCCAACATGGGAGAATGCGCCCAAAGTGCGTGCAATTCCTTCGATGCCACTAGGGCGCCAATGGGAAGTCCGCCACCAAATCCTTTGGCCGTGGTAAACGCATCGGGAATAACCGGTGTTTGTTGAAAATAGTACCACGTTCCAGTTCGGCCAACTCCGCTTTGAATCTCATCGAAAATAAGTAAAGCGCCAACTTCTGTGCATTTGTTTCTTAATGCAACCAAGTAGTCGTTTTCTGCTGTTCGAACTCCGGCATCGCCCTGAACGGGTTCCAAAATAACTGCAGCAGTTTTGTTGGTGATTTGATTTAATTCTTCAAATCGGTTCAATGTGATGAAATCTACATCGGGAATCAACGGTCTGAAGGCGGCTTTTTTCGTTTCGTTCCCTGAAATGGATAAACTTCCCAGGGTATTTCCATGGTAGGATTTATGAAAACTGATGATTTGGCTCCGTCCTGTTGCTCTTCGAGCCAATTTAATGGCTGCTTCGTTGGCTTCGGTCCCCGAGTTGACCAAATAAATACAATTCAAGGAGTTGGGAAGGAGGGACGTTAATTTTTGAGCAAGTTTGGTATTGGCATCTTGAACGTATTCCCCATAAACCATGGTGTGCAAATAACGATCGGTTTGCTCATGAATGGCTTTTACCACCTTGGGGTGACGGTGTCCGACCGAGCAAACAGCAATTCCTGCTATGAGATCCAGCCATTTTCCTTTTGGGCCATAAATCCAAGACCCTTCTGCAAAATCAATTTCAATTCCAACCGGAAATGGGTTGGTCGGAGCAAGGTGATCGAAAAATAGTTGCGAATGATCCATGGTGATGAATGGGAAATTGACTTGCAAAAATAAGAGGAATATTAAACCCTATTTTTTCTTTTTTGCAGAAGGGAATCCAATACTTTTTGTGCTCTTGTCACCCGGGTTTCTTCTTTTTTTGCTTCAGAAACATAAAGGCTGTATTCTTTTTTACAAGAGTAGGAGAGTGTTTCGTAAAAGGATTGGGCTTCGGGGTATTTTTTCCAAGCTTCCATCAGTTCCAAAGGTGGAATGATTTCGGGACGTGAACCAGGATCCTTCTTTTTCATGGCATAATCTGAAATCCATTTCGGTTTATTGGGATCAAATTTGAAACGAAGACCACTCCATTTCTCATCAATCGCCACCGAAAAATTGGGAATAAATCCGTATTCTTCCATGATAATCCAGGATTCGTCACGGCCTAAATCGGATGCAATTTTACTGGATTTTTTGGGATGTGCGATCCAAAATACTCGAACTGTTTTCAAACGTTCGGCCCATTGGTCCATGGCTTCTTGAAGTTGTTGCCGATGGGTTACTGGAATCATGATCCATGTTGGGCGCTCTGTCGAGCTAATGGATTGAAAAATGGGTGGAAATTCAGGAACCCATTGATCGAGGACCCAGATATGGTCTTCCTCCTTGATTCCCAATTTTTTGAGATAGGCTGGGGTTAAGGAAGAATGACTTTCCATAGATGAGGCGCTTTGGTACGATTAATTTTCCATCCTTCCCGTTCAAGTCGTTCTGCTTGTTGTTCAGGTCCTCCCGGGAATTTTGAATTGAGCTTGTGATCGTTTTGAACCACCCTCCAAAATGGCGCTAAAGTAGGTCCGCCCTCGTTCCATTGTTCAACCGTAGCTTCTGCTACATATCGCAGGAAAATTCCTGTGGTCATGGGGCAAGCATGGGCCGCTTCTGTTTCATCGGCCAACATCCTTCTCAGTTGCTCCAAGGTGATTACATCGCCTTCATGGATTTCATTGACCATTTCGCAAATTCGCTTCGGAGTGGGAATGAGTAGAGTTCCATGACCCATTTTTTTTGCCCAAATTTCAGGCATTTCAACAAACTGATTCTCGGCAGGTTTCAACATTTTTACCTTCCAAGGAGTTCGGGAACGCATGCCTTTTTTAGGTTTCATGATTCTGTTACTTTTTCCTTCGGTTGCGTTCGTTGAGAATTAATCCCAATTCGCGCCCTACTTGTCCGGCCACGGAAGTGTTCTCTCGGGCGCGACGAATTAAATACGGGAAAACCGCTTCTACAGGTCCGTATGGAACATATTTCGCCACATTGTAACCCGCGTTCGACAAGTTGAAACTGATGTGATCGCTCATTCCCAACAGTTGCGAAAAGGTAACGTGAGGATGATTTTTTGGAAGGCCCTTGGCATCCATTAACTTGGCCAAATGGTAATTACTTTCTTCATTGTGTGATCCAGCTACCAAGCCAATGTTTTCAATATGGTTGATGCAAAATTCTACGGCCGAATCAAAATCGTGATCGGTTGCAGCTTTATTGGGTTGAATGGGGGAGGGGTAACCCATGGTTTGAGCACGTTCCCTTTCTTTTTCCATGTAAGCCCCAC
>JAIYBD010000273.1 GCA_027488715.1 Bacteroidota bacterium
AAATCCGATATCGATGGTACGGTTAAAGAACTAAAAGCAGCCACTCACGCCCTCAATCAAATGCTCGGTCAAATCAATTCTGGCCAAGGTTCGTTGGGAGCCTTGGTAAAAAACAAAGATTTGTACGACAACCTCAACAAAACCATTTCCGACCTCAATCGGGTGGTGGCTGATTTGTATAAAAATCCGAAAATTTACCTCGGCCCGCTCGGAAAATCGGGCAAGAAAGCCGAACGCATGCGCAAGTAATGCAGCCCCACCTCCATCTTCTGGTTCCACAAATTACCGAACGAGCACGGCTTACCTTCAAGCACCTTTTTACCGATTATTTGGGCTTCACATTCAGCATGGAGGTCGCTCAACAACCTCATTCGCAACATCCAACCGTAAGTTGTTTACCGGAACCCTTGGAAGGCATTCCCAATTTACCCTACGGATCATTACTATTTTCCAAAAACATTCAGGCAAATCTTGAATTTCCAAGCCAACCGATATCCACTAATTCGTTTCATTTTCCATTCGATCTTCCATCCGTGGCGTTTTTCTTGCTTTCGAACATGCAAGAAAGAGCCGACTCTACCCGAGATGCTTGGAATCGCCTTCCCGCATCAGCCCGGGTTGCCCAGCGGTATGGAATTTACCATCAAAACATCATCGGTCGCTGGGCTCAACAATTGGGACAGTGGCTTCAACAACATTTTCCTGAGTTAACGCCATCCAAATTACCTATCCGCGAGCAAATCACCGTGGATGTTGACCACTTGTTTCAAGAATTCGGAAAACCCCTGCTCCCGTTTTTGCGCGGAGCGGTAGGATGCGCTCGCAGGGGTCATCTGCAAGAATTAAAATCGCGGTACCAATGGTGGAAAGGCACAAAATCCGACCCCTTCGACCATTTTGAACGCTATCCTCAATCATCCATCTTGTTTATTCAAATGGGAAATCGTGGAAAGGTAGATAAGTCGCTGGGTGCCCAAAATCCCATCTTCCGAAAAAAAATCAAAGAACTTTCCGAAACATTTTCCATCGGGTTGCACCCTTCCTCGGTAGCGGCGAATTCTTTGAGTGATCTTCAACAAGAAAAAGCACAATTGGAAGAAATCATCCAAAAACCGGTGACTCAATCCCGCCAGCATTACCTACTTACCTCTCCTTCACTTTGGGAAAATTTACAGGCTGTTGGAATCAAGGAAGATTTTACGGCGCTTTCGGCCGACCAAAACGGATTTCAATTGGGTACTGCCTTGCCCGTAAATCATTACGACTTTAAGAACGAGAAAATTTCAGACCTGATTCGGGTTCCCAGTGCATGGATGGACGCTACCGGAATTCATTACCAGCATTGGAATGATGCGAAAATGCGAGAAAACCATCAAAAAATGAAGGAAGAAAGCCTCAAATTCGGCGGTTGGTGGTGTCCGGTTTACCACAACAACTACTCCCTTTTTTTGGATGAGGTGAATTGAAGCAAATCGGCCTTCTGTTTCGTATTTTTACCCCATGAAGCCATTGTTCTCGACCAAGTCATTAACCCGAATGGCGCTTTTTTTCGGGTTACTCACCAGTATTTTTCACATCATCGGTCCGTGGCAGGGCTGGGTTAATTTAGCACCATCGGTTCTGGATTCTTCCCGATGGATTACCCTGATCGTTCTTTTTGCGTTGGGAATTAAGCGGAAATCGCTCACGTTTTGGATCTTTTTTTCCATGTTGTTGGGTGCCGAAGTGGGCGTTCAATTCCCAGATATCGCTAAAAACCTGAAGGTTTTATCGAAGATCTTTCTTCATTTGATCAAATCCATCATTGCCCCGCTCTTGTTTGGAACGTTGGTCGTGGGCATTGCGGGGCATTCCGACCTGAAACAAGTGGGACGAATGGGATGGAAATCCCTGCTCTATTTTGAAGTGGTAACTACGTTAGCCTTGGTGATTGGATTATTGGCCATCAACCTTTCCGGCATCGGTTGGGGTGTGAATTTAGCTCCCGACACGGTAGATGCCGATTTGCTTTCTAAAACCCAAAACCCACAAACGTGGGACGAAATCATCCTCCATACCTTCCCTGAAAACATCGCTAAATCGGTAGCCGATGGACAAATCCTGCAAATTGTGGTGTTCAGCGTATTATTCGGAATTGGATTGGCCATGGTGAAGGACGAAAAGAAAAAGAAACCCATTTTGGATTTTGCCGAAGGACTGAGCGAAGTGATGTTCAAGTTCACCAATTTGGTGATGTACGTAGCCCCACTCGCCGTGGGCGGTGCCATCGCTTACACCGTTTCCAAAATGGGATTGGACGTTTTGGCCAATTTGTTCAAGCTGGTTGCTTTGTTGTATGTGACTTTGGCCGTTTTCATTTTTGTGGTTTTACTACCCATTGCTTTACTGGTGAAGGTCCCCATCAAAAAATTCCTGAATGCAATCAGCGAGCCGGTTTCCATTGCCTTTGCAACGGCCTCTTCGGAAGCAGCCCTCCCGAAAGCCTTGGAGAAAATGGAAGCCATGGGGGTTCCTCGAAAAATTGTGAGTTTTGTTTTACCCACAGGATACAGCTTCAACCTCGATGGAACCACCCTCTATTTGTCGCTCGCCGCCGTTTTCATCGCTCAAGCCAGCGGAATCGACCTCACCATTTCCCAAGAAATCATCATGTGCTTCACCTTGATGCTTACCTCCAAAGGAGTAGCAGGAATTCGAGGGGCATCGTTCCTCATTCTTGTAGCAACCATCGAATCTCTCGGATTGGATCCGCAAAAAGCCTTTGCTCTTTTAGCCGTGGATGCGTTGATGGACATGGGTCGTACCAGCGTGAACGTGATTGGAAACTGTTTGGCGACCGTGGTGGTGGCCAAATGGGAAAAGGAGATGTAATTCATGGCGAAATTCACCTTTTTAGGCACAGGAACTTCCACTGGGATTCCACTTTTGGGATGCCGGTGCCACACCTGTACCAGCCCCGATCCACGGGATCACCGTCTGCGTTCCAGTGCATTTTTGGAGGTTGAGGGGCATTTTTACACCATCGATTGTGGACCCGATTTTCGACAGCAGCTGCTTCGCGTAGGTGTTTCTAACCTCAGCGGCATTTTGTTTACCCACGGCCATCGGGATCATACGGCAGGGTTGGATGATATTCGAGCCATCAATTTCATCCATGATAAAGCGCTGCCCATTTATCTAACCGAAGAGCTTTTGGAACAATTGAAATTCGACTTTCGGTACATGTTCGATGAAAACAACAAATACCCCGGAGTTGGAGAGGTGGAGATCCACCATTTTGATGATAAGCCCTTTTTTCTGCCGAAAGATGTAACGGTACAACCTATTCCAGTTTGGCACGGACATTTGCCGGTGCACGGATTTCGAATCGGGAACTTGGCGTACATTACCGATGCCTCCATCATTCCTGAAAAAACCTGGCCCCTTTTAGAAGGCATTGAAATATTGATCATCAATGCTCTTCGCGATGCACCACACCACTCGCATTTTACGGTAGCTCAAGCCATCGAAATTAGCGAACAACTTGGAAATCCAACCACGTATTTCACCCACATTGCTCACCAATTCGGAAGGTATGCCGAACGAAATCCGCAATTTCCATCGAACATCCAAATGGCATACGATGGGTTAACGATTGAATTCGATCCATCATGGACTTAACGCAATCCTACTTTTTGGTGCGGC
>JAIYBD010000103.1 GCA_027488715.1 Bacteroidota bacterium
TACATTTCAATGGGATCGGTACTCTTGGCACCAAATTGAAAAGGAAACGAAGGCGTTGACGGAAGTAAAACCACGTCGTACTCTTTCAAGATTTGCTCCATGGAATCGCGCAAAATACGACGAACCTTTTGGGCTTTGCTGTAATACGCATCGTAATAACCCTCACTTAACACAAAGGTTCCCAACATGATGCGACGTTTTACTTCCCGACCAAAACCCAAAGAACGGGTTTTCTTGTACATTTCTTCCAAGTCTTTTGCGTTTTCGTAACGGTAACCGTGAGTAACACCGTTATAACGACTTAAGTTGGAAGATGCTTCGGCCGTAGTTAAAACGTAATACGTTGGAATACAGTAATCGATGTAGGGAAACGATACCTCCTCCACGACGTGACCAGCTTGAATTAACGATTGAATCTGTTTCTCAAACGCAGCTTTGATTTCGGGGTGAAGGCCTTCGGAGTGACGAACCTCTTTGATGATCGCAAATTTCTTTTGACCCACTTCACTTCGAATTTCCATGGGAGGCACGGACAATTCAGAGGTCGTAGCATCAAATTCGTCGGAGCCGGAAATGATTTCAGTGATTAAAGCGAGGTCTTCGAGCGAACGAGCGAACGGCCCAGCTTGATCGAAAGAGGAAGCAAACGCCACCAAACCGTGTCGGGAAACACGGCCATACGTGGGTTTCATTCCATAAATTCCGCAATAGGCCGCGGGTTGGCGGATGGAACCTCCGGTGTCGGTTCCGATGGAAGCATGACAAAGATTGGCTGCAACCGCAGCGGCGGAGCCGCCGGAGGAACCTCCTGGAACACGTGAAACATCCAAAGGATTCTTCACCGGTCCGTAAAAAGAGGTTTCGTTGGAAGATCCCATCGCAAATTCATCGCAGTTTGTACGACCAATGATGATGGCATCTTGTTCCAATAATTTTTGAGTAACCGTAGCAGAGAAGAGGGATTTGAATCCTTGAAGCATTTTGGAAGAAGCTGAAAATTCATGGCCTTGGTACGCCACATTGTCCTTCAATCCGATTACCAAACCGGCCAATCGACCAGCGGTTCCCGCATTAATTTTTTCGTCCAGCACCTTCGCCTTCTCGAGTGCCTCTTCAGCAAAAACCTCGATAAATGCATTTAAATGCTGATTTTGATCAATCCGCTCCAAATACGCCGATACCAGCGCCGCACACGTGATGTCTCCGGCTTTCAAATCGTGCTGGATATCGGTTAACTTCCGATATTCCTTCACGCGATTACGGTTTATTGGTGGTGTCTTTTACGTCGTTGATTTCTTTTTCAACTTCGTTTTTTACGCCAGCTGCAGCATCCTTAAATTCGCGAACACCACGGCCCAAACCGCGTGCTAATTCTGGAAGCTTTTTACCGCCGAAAAACAAAAGAACAATCACCAAAATGATGATCCAGTCGGAAGGCTGGTTAAGGAAAAGGGGCGTGAAAGTCATAGCCTTAATTTTTTGTCAAAGGTACGTGGTTTTTTTTGGTTTCAGTTCGACTCTTTCTCTGAATTTTGAGCAGGAACGGAAGGTTGGTTTTCGGGGAAAAATCTTTTCTGATACAGAAACATCAGGCCAATTCCCACGCTAATGGCCGAATCGGCAATGTTGAACACCGGCTCGAAAAACTCAAAATATTCTCCTCCTTTGAAAGGAACCCAATCGGGTAAAATCCCTTGATAAATGGGGAAATAGAGCATATCTATCACTTTTCCATATCCGAAAGGAAACAGAATTCCTCCATCTCCAACAGCGTTGTCAAACCAAAATCCGTAGAAAAAACTATCAAAAATGTTTCCAATGGCACCCGCGAAAATAAGTGCATAGCACCAAACCGCACCTTTTGTTGCGCCCAAACGAATCTGTTTTAAAAAGTACCACGCCAGGGCGCCGGATAAAATCACTCGGAAAACGGTTAAAAACAGCTTTCCGCTTTCGCCACCGAGGGTAATTCCGAAGGCCATCCCTGGATTTTCAACATAGTGCAAGCGAAACCAGTGTCCCAAAACCAATATTTCAGTCTCTTCCCTCAACACAAAATAACTCCAAATTTTCGTGGCTTGATCCAAGAGCAACACCCCCAAAACAATGAAAATGGCCAATTGAACAGATTTATTTTTAATCATGGTAAAACTTTAAAATTGCGAACACTGTTGAAGAATATCAGGGTAGAATTCCAGAAACGATTGTTCCAGAAACTCTCGATTTTGCTGTAAAAATAAGACGCCTTTTGTTTCGAAATGGTTTTCAAATTTCGCACGGCGTCCCAAACCTTTCATGGCTTTTTGCATTCCATCATCAAATTGATAGTGAAAGAGCCAATTTTCCCACACCATGTACGGCAATACCGACTTGGCTCGTTGCGGAAGAACGTGGTAGTGGTCGTGAAAATTTGTAAAAACAGATTGCGTAAATTGATGAAGGTCCGAGTCGTGGTAACGATTCCAATGCTTCCCCAAAAAATGATCCAAATAAAGATCAATCAAAACCGGAGAATATTTACCAAAAACAGGTTGAAGTGCTTTTTTTGCACCTAAAATAGAAGGATGCTGATCGGTAAATGCATCTATTTCCCGGTGGATTTCGATACCCCGATGAATCATGGGCGTGTAAGCACGTTGTTTTTCTCCCCTCAAAAAATCGGCAATAAAGTTCCCGATTTGAATTTCAGGATGGTTATTGCTTAGCGCTTGATGGGCTAGAAAATTCATGAAGGTTGATTGAATTATTGCCTTTTTTCATTTCAAAAGGGAGTATTCTAAAATCTTGAGCGGATGCAAAATACCCCAATGTTACTTTACCCGAAATGGCTGAAAAACCTTTCGAAGTTTGGGGACGACACTTAAACCACTTCCCTTCTCGGAACTCATAAAGTGGGAATTCTAAATTTTCTTTGGTAAGGATCACAACTTGAGCATCCAAAGAAGAATCAAGACCGAAAACCTTTTCATCGCCAAAGGGCAATCCTACCAGAACTTGAAAAGGATTTGAGGTGATTTGAAAAGATCTGCCAAGCGTATCGCCATTTTCTTTTCTTGAAATCGAGGCGATGCACCCTTCAAAAGATAGGTTTTTCAACACCGTAGAAGCACTTTTTTCTATTTTCTTTTTTCGAATCAACAGACCATTGGAGTGCTTAATTTCCAACCAAAAAGGAAAATCATTTGCGTTTTCCACGATGGGTTGAAACGAAAGTACTAGTGAATCCTTGGGTAATTGCTGAAGAGGATCGATGATTAAAAATTGGGATGAGGATGGGTTTTGATTGTTTACATCGCGAACGGCATCGTCCCAATCAAGAAAACCGGGAATAGATAATAAAGAGTCAAATTCCAATTGAAGGGTTTGTTTACGTGCGATGGCCTTATTGGGTTTAAATCCACCGGGAAAATAAAAAATGGAGGAGTTTTGCTTGAGTTCAATGTTTTCATCAAATTGAATATCAATTCGATAACTTTTTTTTGGCGCGGTTATTGAATCCAAAATAGAAGAAACAAGTTGTGGCGCAACTTGATCGGGCGGCCCACCGGTTGGAGGAATAACGTTAGCACAGGCCGCCAAAAACAAGAAAACAAGACAACCTAGTGTGGTTCTCATTTCTTTTGAAAAATGTAAATGACGGAAGACGTTTTACCAGAATCTTTACGAGCATTCCAATTGCTTTTCAAACCATTGAAAAAGGCTCGAATAGGATTCATTTTTCCTGTCTTATATTTTTCAGAAAGCATGCTAACGTAGAAGGAATCGAAAGGCATTCCTTTCATCGTCAGCAAATTAAATCCTTCTGATTCAACCAAGGCTTTCATGGTTTTGGGCGTAAAATGCCACAAGTGACGAGGAACATCGTAACCAGCCCAAATTGGACCGTAGATCTCTGCATCTAAACTGCTGCAATTGGGTACGGCAATCACCAAATGTCCTTGATCTTGAAGAATTCGATGGAATTTTGAGAGGGTTTCTCTGAGGTTAGGAACGTGCTCTAGAACATGCCACAATGAAATGATGCTTGCTGAATGATCTGGAATTTCGAGAAATTGATCCAGAGAACGCACATTGAGCTGATGATTTTGAATGGCTTGTTGACGTGCTGCATCACTCGGTTCAACCCCTAAAACCGTTCTTCCTCTCTTTTGAACATACCCTAAAAACTCTCCTGTTCCACAGCCATAATCTAAAATCAATCCATTGGAATTCAATTTATTAACTAAATTAAATTTGGATTCGATGGCAAAATTTCGCACGAGCTGATAAACTCGATTGAAGAGTCCTTTTTGACTGTTGGTGTGGGAAATATAATCTTTAGATTCGTAGTATTTTCCCAATTGATCATCGGCTGGACGAGGGTTGGTGAAAAAAAATGAACAATGATTGCAGGATTGAATTTGAAATGTTTCTTGAGTTGTTGTGTAATCAACGCAAGAAAAAGCATGATTCAAGGATTCGGAATAACAAACGGGACATTGATTGAGGTGATGCATCATCGAGGAAATTATTTGGTCAAATATACCATCAAAATGGAGATGTCTGAAGCTGAAACACCGCTAATTCGACTAGCTTGACCCAGATTTTGTGGTTGAATGTTTTTTAATTTTTCTTTAGCTTCGGAGGAAATGGAGGAAACTCGGTCGTAATCAAAATCAGATCGAATCAGGATATCTTCCATATTTTTCATTTTATCGGCAACAACGTTTTCGCGTTCAATGTAGGCCGAATATTTAAAATTGATTTCTACTTGTTCCAGAACTTCGTCATCAAAGGAAACTTGTTCAAAATAGGAAGGAATAGCAGCGATCAATTCTTTTATTTGAATTTGAGGTCGCAGAATGATTTGTGAAAGTCGGGTTTTTTGAGGAATCGGGGCAGTATTCAAAGAAATTAAGTAAGGATTAATATCATCGGGAATGACGGAGGTATCGGAAAAGTATTGCATCATTTTATCCGTTAAAGCACACTTTTCTTGAACTCTTTTCCAGCGATTTTCGGATAAAAGACCGATATCGTAACCGCATTTTGAAAGGCGAATATCAGCATTATCTTGGCGAAGCAAAATGCGGTATTCAGCTCTGGACGTAAACATTCGGTAAGGTTCATCGGTTCCTTTGTTCACCAGATCGTCGATCAATACACCAATGTAAGCTTCATTTCTCGTAAGGACAATTGGTTCTTCGTTGTTTATCTTTCGAACGGCATTAATTCCAGCCATCAATCCTTGGCATGCAGCTTCTTCGTATCCGGTTGTTCCATTGATTTGTCCAGCAAAGTAGAGATTGGAAATGAGCTTCGTTTCTAAAGAGGGAAATAACTGCGTTGGAGGAAAGAAATCATACTCGATGGCATATCCAGGGCGAAACACTTTAACGTTTTCAAATCCGGGAATTTTTTTCAAAGCTTCGTATTGAACGTCTTCCGGCAATGAAGTTGAAAATCCGTTCACGTACATTTCAACGGTATCACTTCCTTCTGGCTCAACAAAGATTTGGTGTCGCTCACGTTCGGCGAATCGGTTGATTTTATCTTCGATGGAAGGGCAATATCGTGGACCCAGACCTTGAATTCTTCCTTGGTACATGGGAGATTGATCAAATCCGGTTTTGAGGATGTCATGAACTTCTTGGTTGGTGTAGGTTATATAACAAGGTAATTGTTCATGAACTGGGGTAATGGATGGGTCAAATGAAAACTTTGAAGGTTGTTCATCTCCATATTGAACTTCCATTTTTGAATAATCTAAGGAACGACCATCCACCCGGGGTGGTGTCCCTGTTTTCATTCTTCCAGCTGTAAAACCTAAGGCTACGAGTTGTTCGGTAATTCCTTTTGCGGCAGCTTCACCCGTTCGTCCACCACCAAATTGCTTTTCACCAATATGAATTTTACCATTCAGAAAGGTGCCATTGGTTAAAATAACGACATCGGAATAGAAATGAACACCCATGGAGGTTATGACACCTTTTACGGTATTTTCCTCGACCATTAATTCGGATACCATTTCTTGCCAAAAGTCAACATTGGGTATTGATTCTAGTTTTTTTCTCCATTCCCAAGCAAACTTATGACGGTCATTTTGAGCACGAGGGCTCCACATGGCAGCACCTTTGGAACGATTAAGCATTCGGAATTGCAATGTAGTTTTATCGGTAATTTCACCGGAAAAACCTCCCAAAGCATCTATTTCTCTTAA
>JAIYBD010000131.1 GCA_027488715.1 Bacteroidota bacterium
CAAAGAACTGGTGGAGCATGGACTTGGTCTGGATCACAAGTACCTAATGCCGTTTGGGAGTTTGTTGCTGTAACTTATAATGATGGCGCCATGAAAGTATATCGAAATGGTGGACTTGTAAGTAGCGCAAATTATCCAAAACAAGGTTCAACCGTGGCAAGTCGACTCATTTTGGGTTCTAATGGTATCAATAGTAATCAGGAATGGAAGGGTCAAATCGATGATTTGGCCATGTACAACCGTGAATTATCTGCTTCTGAAATTAGTGGAATTTTTAATCAATGTGTTTCAGCAACCCAAGGTGGAAGTATTTCAGGTCCTTCATCCGTTTGTTCAGGTACTAATTCATCTGGTTTATCGCTTACTGGCCACACTGGAACCATTTCTAAGTGGCAGTTTTCTAACGACAATTCCAATTGGTCTGATGTATCTTCTTCTTCAGGGCAAACCTCAATTACGGTAACTAATTTAAATGCAACAAGATATTATCGTGCTGTAGTAACACGTTCAAATTGCCCAACCGCTAACAGTTCTGTGTTTTCAATTTCTACCACCAATAAGAAATGGAATGGAACGGCAAGTAATCAATTTTCTAATGCTAGCAATTGGTGTGGTGGGGTTCCATCGGCCACCGAGGTGGTTGAAATTCAAAATGTAGCGCGAGTTCCACAACTAACCGAGTCACGAACATTTGGTGGACTTATTCTCAATGGAAATTTAGATTTAAACGGAAACCAAATCACCATCAATGGCCCGGTTACTGGAAATGGAGGATTTGTGAGTCATGCCAACAGTACAATTATTCTTGGTTCTACGTTTTCCACCGATTCTTTGAAATTTGCCGATAATAATCCAGTCATTAAAACCCTTAGGTTGAATTCAAATGTTCAGCTCAAGTTGAATAAAAGTTTGGTTATCCGTGATTCATTGTTAATCAACAACGGTAAATTCCTATTGGGAAATAATCATCTTTCAGCCCGTGTTTTCACTCAAGGGTCAACATCCAATTATGTTCAAACCAACGGTACCGGAAAACTCTTTTCCACCATCGGAACTTCCTCAAAAACATTGCCGGTTGGAAATTCAAGTTATAATCCCATCACCCTTTCCTTACAAACGGGTACTGATTCCTTTGGGGTTTCTGTTTCTGATCAAATTCGCACCTTGGGTACTTCGGGAACGACATTAACCAATGGAAACGTTCAGGTAACTTGGGACATTCAACGTGTTGCCCAAAATGGCTCACCCGTTAATCTTTCTTTCACTTGGAATGCAAGTCAGGAACAATCCGGATTTACTCGCAGTTTGTGTTATGCAAGCCATTTTAATTCTGTTTCTCAAGCTTGGGAAAAATTGGCTTCTGGGTCAAAAAGTGCCACAGGAACGGGCCCATATCAACTTTCCTATGCGAATTACTCAGGAACGTTCTCTCCCTTCGGAGTTGGTTCTGGAAACGGTGCTTTACCGGTTGAATTGTTGTTTTTTAATGCAGAAAAGAAGCATCAAGTTCATTTGTTAACTTGGGCAACCGCCTCAGAAAAGCAATTTAGCCATTTCGAAATTCAGCAATCGTTCGACGGGAAATCATTCCAGTCATTGGATCGCGTTAACTCCAAAGGAGGTTCTACTAAAGGAAGTCAGTACGAAAATCAAATCCTTAGCAATCACGCTGGAAAGGTGTATTATCGTCTTGCCATGGTTGATTTAGATGGGACTATTCAATATTCTTCCATTCGAGTTATTCAAAACAATAATGACGCATTTCAGGTTTATCCCAATCCCGCAACAGATCAATTGAATGTTAAGTTTGATGCAGCGAAAGGTGGAATGAATGAATTGGTTATTTCCAATATGCTTGGACAGGAAGTGGTTAGAAGATGGGTGAATTTAAAGGATGGAGTGAACTACCTTATGATTTCAGAATTTGATTCTCTCCCCAAAGGAACCTACCTTTTAACGGTATCCAATCAAGGAGAAGCTCAGTCACAGAAGTTCATTAAACCATAAAAGAGGTTTCAAATTTATTTTGAAACCAATAAATCCAAACCCAATCGAAAGGATCATCTACTTTTGAATAGGCTTTTTTAGGCCGTGTTTGTGTTGAGGTAAAAAGGGTCAATTGATTTGGCCCTTTTTCTTATTTTTACGAATATGCATTGGATTGATTTATTCCACTTTTTAATTTTAGCCATCACCATTGGCTTTGGATTTTTCTTCTTATTTGGCCCACATTACAATCCATTTCAAAGTCGATTGTTGGGATTGTTTTTTATCCTTTCCAATGTTCGATTTTTAAATTTCCTCTTGTTAAAGTACCATTTAGCTACATTTGCTCCTCATTTTTACATGATGGGTGGAATTTTGATATTTTTCACACCACCCATTTTATGGCTTTACCTGCTTTCCATTCTTGAAAAGAAAAACCGATTTGAACGATCTGATTGGTTGCATTTTGCGCCTGGAATTCTGCTTTTTATTTGGTTGACGCCCAATTTGTTTTTACCACAATCGGATTTGTTAGCCCAAATGAAGATTTTAGAGGAAATGGAATCAGCTAAAGTATTTTTTATTACCCTAACAGATCAAGGACCTAATGCTCAGTTTGCTATCTCCATGGTTTTTTTCTTTCTGATTTATAACACCATGTATTGGAAGAAAATCATACCATTTTTATCTCCCAATGCGGTTAAGGTTTTTGAACCTAATACTCGAATTTGGCTCATTTGGCTGTTTGCTGGATTTGCTGTTATTTTCGTTTTATCCTTGTTCTTGGTCTTGTTAAATCACGGATGGCTTACTGGTATTTCCATGGAAGTTGGGATTGAACTGGTTTACGGACTTCGTACCATCATGTATTTGGTGATGGTTGTTCTTTTGTTGAAGAACAGAGAATTGATGTTTGGAGTGGTTACTGTAGATACGGATGAATTACCGGTAGAAGAAAAATTCATTGACCTTTCCCCTGAAGAAGAAACGCAAACTTGGTTTCTCATCAATCATTACCTTTCAGGACATCCCTATGTTCAACAGCAATTTAATTTGCAGGTCATGTCAAAATCCATTCAATTGAATGGCAGCACCATTTCCATGTTAATTCGGAAAAAGTATGAAAAATCGTTTGTTGAGTTTCGAAATGACTTAAGGGTGGAGTATGCTAAAAATTTGATTGAACAGCATTTACATAAAACCCAA
>JAIYBD010000144.1 GCA_027488715.1 Bacteroidota bacterium
TATAATTATTCATATTGGAATACAATGGAACCAAATGGTGGAAGAAGCGAAAATTATATTCATTTTACTACAAATGGGTGCAGATGGAATGACGCTCCCAATAATTTTGGACTATCCTTTTGGTTGGAATTCGACCAAATATTAGCCAAAAAAATGAGTTCAGTTTGGTCAACCGGCGACACCACCACCGCCATTACGTTGAATCCCACCCAAAGTCAGCGTGTATTCCTAACCACCAACAATGGTACCACCACTTGTACCGACAGTTTGAATGTAACGGTTCAAAACAAACCCAGCTACAATTTAACGGATACCGTGTCCCTGTGCGCATCCTCTACCGTTTTGGATGCCGGAAGTGGCTACCAGCAGTACCAATGGTCGGGTGGAAGTACCGCTCAAAACCTAACGGTGAACCAAAGCGGGGTGTACACCTCCACCGTAGTTCAAGGGGCTTGCATCCTCTCCGATTCCATCTTGGTTAGCTTGAATAATGCGTCCATCGTAACTTCCGACACTACCCTGTGTTCCGGGCAGGAGTTGAATATCCTTACCAACTTTGACACTCTAGTTTCAAGGGAAAAATTAATCGCCTATTACCCTTTCAATCAAGGCTATCAGAGTGCGATCGGAAACTATTCTGGGACGCCCCAAGGCTCGGTTAGTATTGGCAACTCCAAACAAAATCAAAATGGTCTAGTAATTTCTGGCAAAAACGGTGGTGTAGATATCCCAGATTTCAACTCCAATACTATTTCAGTTGATTTATGGTACTATTACAGCAACAATCAAAATGATTGGAATACGGTCATTTGCAGAGATGGCGGAGGTCAACACCATATTTTGATTGAGAGAAACTCCAAACAAATTGGATTTCACCATAATACCTTTTTCTCAAGCGGTTACAGTTTAACCGAAAATACGTGGTACCATTTAACTTTAGTAAAGAACAATACCAATTCAAAACTTTACCTCAATGGCGTGTTAATTCAAAATAGCAATTCTTCATTTCCCAACAGTCAATATCCGCTGTCCAGAATCGGAAATTATGATTTCAATACTCAAGGAGCACTTGGAATTATTGATGAGGTAAAAATTTACCAAACTGAATTATCTCAAAATGAAATTAACCAACTCCACCAAACGTACCTTTCTTCGGTTAGATCAGTGGCCGCTCGCTGGTCCACGGGAGACACAACCGCCAGCTTGTTGGTTCAGCCTTTGGCGAGCACCACTTACCAATTAACCACCAGCAACGGAATCACCACGTGCGTGGATTCGATTCGGGTTTCGGTGGAAACTCCAAAAGTTCAGTTGGGACTTTCGAGGGGAACCACCTTGTGTTCGGGCGATTCGTTGGTGTTTACGGCTACGGGGGGAACCCGTCCGTTGCAGTTTATGTGGAAACAAAACGGCACCACGGTCGATTCTGGCCTCAATTTATCGCGTTTCCGCGCGGATTCATCGGGCATGTATTCCCTCATCACCCGTTCTCCTTTTGGGTGTTCCGATACATCTGGGAATACTTCCATCACCGTTGTTCAACGTCCGGGAGCGTTGCTCACCGCAACCTCTTCCACCGTTGGAAATGCTTCACCGGTAACCTTGGTAGCCACCCCCACCTACCCCAACAACGTATTGCAATACTTGTGGAAGCGTGGTAACGATACGTTACCGGCTTCCAACGTGGTGCCAAATCAATCGAGCATTTCCACCACCAAAGCGGGGAGTTATGTGGTGTACATCACCAATGATGGATGTACCGACACTTCCAATGCGGTGGTTTTAACGGCCAACCAAGGAGGAACGGGCTCCACACCTATCCCACAACTTGGGCCGGCGGCGTTTCATTACCAGGCGGCCTTGTACAATTTCATGGGATTGCCCCTATCGGGAAAACAGGTTCGCCTTCAATTTTCCATTGCAGATAGTATTCACGGTAATCCGTTGTACCGCGAAATTCAATCGGTCCAGACCGACCAACGCGGCATGGTTCATACATCTATTGGAAATGGTCAGGCCCTCATCGGCAATATGAACAATCTCGATTGGGCGGTACCTACGCCCAGGGTTTTGGTGGTGGATGTGGATACGTTGGGCAACGGAGCCTTTGTTCGCATGGGCGCCAGCAGTTTGATGAGTGTGCCTTATGCGCAATATGCTCGCACTTCGGGCGACGGCCGTCGTTCGGTGTATGGCATCATCGACCATCAAGCACAAATTGTTCAGGGGAAGGGTTTTACGATTTCCAATTTGGGAAATGGCTTGATTTTAATTCACTTTGATGAGCCTTTCCAAGAAACTCCCCAATTCTGGATTTCTGCCTCGGATGGAGGGGGAATTGGATTCTACAAAGTGATGGATCGACAGAATGTTCAAGTAAGTTGTTCTTTCGTTACGGGCAGTCAAATCCAATTCGAAGCCAAAGGAAAATAAAAAATGATGAAGTATTTTTTCACCCTCATACTATTAGCGCTCGGCCTGATGGCCCAAGCGCAACCACAGAAAATCAATTACCAAGGGTTAGCCATTGGTTCCAACGGACAACCCATCAAAAACTCTAACATCGGACTGCGTTTGTCTATTTTGGATAGTTCATCCACAGGAAATCAGCTTTACACCGAAATCCAGCAGGGAATAACTGACGCTAGTGGACAATTTTCCATTTACATAGGCGCGGGAACTTCCATCACTGGCACTTTTGCTAACCTTCCATGGGGGAATGGTTTAGATAAATTTTTAAAGGTGGAAATGGATCCGCAAGGTGGCAGCAATTATCATGTTATGGGAACCACCCAGTTGGTGAGTGTGCCGTTTGCGTTGTATGCTGAAAAAAGTGGAAATGCTATCCCAGGACCAAAAGGAGATAGTGGTGTAAGCATCATAAATACAACCATTAACAATGATAGCTTATTCCTTTTTTTTAACAATGGAAATATAATAAACACAGGAATAGTAAAAGGAAAAGATGGGGTTTTACCCAATGGCACAAAAAAAGGAAATACAACTTTTTGGAATGGAAACGAATGGGAAATAAGCAATAATTTACTTTTCAATAACGGAAAAAATTTAGGAATTAACACTTCTACTCCCGATTCATCAGCAATTTTAGAAATTTCCGATACAACAAAAGGAATTCTATTTCCAAGAATGACCTTTCAACAGAAAAA
>JAIYBD010000025.1 GCA_027488715.1 Bacteroidota bacterium
TACGGATGCCCATAGAATATTGTGTTCATCAATTTCTTCCGGAGTGCAAATTCCAATTCCGTAAGTAATGGCCTGTTCTAAAATGAGTTGTCTCAAACGGTCCCGATCCTTTTTCTTCACCACCTTCGAATCGGTTAGGTCGGGTAAATCGTAATTTTCTGGAAGCCAAACTGCGGCAGCAACGACTGGTCCTGCCAAACATCCACGACCGGCCTCATCGCAACCAACGTGACGCCATGTTAGGCCATGTTCCTCAATCCAATTCATGATTTTCCATCGTATTCGTACATGGCCATGTGGCCAACGCCTTGCATGATAAAAATATGGGTTGGTGGAAGGCACTTACTTGTTTCATCAATTTGCCAAGGTTCAATACTTTCATCCTCCGTTCCTACGAAAAACAACGCCCGTTCGCCAAGTTGAGAAAGAATGGACGTTCGATCTGGTCGATCTCGCATGCTTAAGCTAGCTTGGATAACTGTTTCTGGTCGAATGGATTTTGCTCTTTCCTTTAAGATGGAGGTAACAGATTCAAAACGTTCTCGGTTACTTTGCGCAAATAAATTCTGATGGAATCCATCTAAAAATAGCGTGGTTCCCTTTTCTTTCACCAATTCGATTAGTCGTGTTCGATTTTGTTGCTTCATAACACCATCGGCACAAGCATGGCTATTGATGAGCCAGAATTCGGCAATTCGTTGGTGCTGTTGTTCGGCCATGGCCAAACCGATGTATCCACCCATACTATGGCCGGCTATGGATATCTGGTGAATATTCATGGAATCAATCCATTGCCAAAGTGCAATAGCTTCTTCCTCAATTCCTAAAAAATCTTCCTGAACTCGTCGCCCAAATCCCGGCAAATCGGGAGCCAGAATTCGATATTTTTTACTCCAATTGGCCAGCTGGGGTTCCCAAATGCGGGAATCCTCCATAAACCCATGAATGAGTAATAAATAAGGACGTTGGTCTTCCATCACGGCCTAATTTTTAACTGTTGGCCCAATTTTAATGCTGGACTACTCAAACCATTTCTTTGAAGCAAGTCATCCACTTTGATTCCATATTTTTTTTTTTTTTTTTAAGCGGTTTCTCCTTGAAGGACCGTATGGAATTCGGGCAGTTGGTTTTTAGGAGTGGAAATGGGTGTTGAATCGATGGGTTTAGGTGGAACGATAACTTTTTTTGGTATGGAATCGTTGGAAGCACCGCTGATGGTGCTGGGTTGTTTCACGATGGTGTCGCCCGGTTGATATTTTGGCGTAGTATCGATCTTTGGTTGAAGTTGAATTTTTCGTTTCTCGATATCTTCAACACTTCGTGTTTTCGGGGCAGTTTCTGATTTTTTTCGAAGGAATAAAATGCTCCCTTCCGCCGGTTCCTGTCCTTCTTCCAACTGGTTTTTCCTTCGCAGCGAACTCAATCGAATTCCATACAATTGAGAAATCTGCCATAAAGATTCAGTAGCACCCACTTTATGGTAAGGTGTTCGAGCCTTTCTTCGTTTGGGTTTTAAATAAACCACTTCACCGGGCTCGAACAGGAATTTTTCCTTGGGTAAATCGTTGTATTTGTAAATCTGCCAAGGCATCATTTGGAATTTATCGGCAATGCTCAATGGGCCTTCATCGTTTTTTTGAACGGCATAAGCATCAATCTCATTGTATTTGATGATTTGCTTAACAACTTTTGCATCCAAATGCTGTTTTGGAATAGGTTTCGCTTGCTGAACGATATTCTTCAGACCATTTTCATCCACCAAATCGTATTGCATCAACTGCATTTTTTCAATCAAATCGATGAGTAATTGGGCGTAGTTAGGATTGGTGGCGTACCCGGCTTTTTTGAGGCCTAAGGCCCAACCGCGGTAATCCGTTTTATCTAAATCAAACAAAAACGAATACCGCGGACGGGTTCGTAAAAAGTTACTGTGGTCGGTAAAACTCTCTTCAGCACTGCCATAAACCCTGAAACATTCCCCAATGGTATCGTCGTCCATGTACATTTTGGGTCCTTTCCAATCCTTATGGCACTTGATTCCAAAATGGTTTTTGGCTTCAGTAGAAAGTTGCGAATTTCCCGAACTGGATTCCAAAATACCTTGGGCCAATGTAATAGAGGCGGGAACCCCTGTTCGAATCATTTCGGAAATGGCAATGGCCTTGTATTTCTCAATGTACTGTTCCTTGGTTTGTCGGGTATTCACCTGAGCCGAAGCCAGGGTACAAAAAATAAAAGAAAGAAGTAAAACGAGGTGTTTCATTTTTTTTGAAGAAGGGTTAGCCCATCGCGTAACGGTAAAATGACGGAGGTTACCCGGGCATCGTTGGCTATTTTCTGATTGAACTGTCGAAGGATGACGGCATCTTTTTGCTGGTTGGTAGGATCGGTTACCGTGCCGTACCAAAGTACATTGTCGATGATCATTAATCCTCCGGAGCGAAGAAGGGATAATCCCGCTTCGTAATAGGCGGGATATTGTTGCTTTTCGGCATCAATAAAAATGATATCGAAAAGGTCTTGGCATTGTTCCATCCACGCCAAGGCATCTCCACAATGGAAATGGATGCGTTGAGTTTCTGGATAATCTTTTAAAATTCTTTGGGCTTTTACCCAATGTTCTTCATTTTTTTCTAGGGTAATTACCTTTCCGTTTTCACCTACGCCCAATGCAAAGGCTAGGGCGCTCTGTCCGGAAAATGTTCCAACATCCAATACCTTTCGAGCGCCCATCAACTGGGCTAGCATCCGTAAAAACTGGGCTTGGGGAACATCCGAAACCATGTGGCCATAGACCATTTCCCATTGGCTTTTTTTCCAAACTTGTTGAAAGGCCTCTGGTGCTTGCCCTACATGGTTTTCGATGTATTCCATGATGGATGGATGAACAATCATGATTCAGGATAATAGGTTAATCGACTCAATCGATCGGGGTGAATTTGTTCGTTGGCGCAAGCCAATAAATCGGCTGATGTGATGGAATCGATGGCTTTGAAAACTTCTTCTAAGGAATCAATCCTTCCAAAGTCCAACATATTTTTAGCTAAGGCAGCGATCAACCCCTGACGACTTTCTTCTCCCATCAGCACCTTACTTTTGAATTGTGTTTTGAAACGATGCAATTCACCGGAAGAAAGGGCCTTGGTACATAGTTTCATCAGTTCCTTGTCGATGAGTCCTTCAATTTTATGGGCGTATTTGGGATCAGAACTAAAGAAAATATTGAACAAGCCAACATCGGTCATGGGATTGTATTGGGCTTCAATTTGATAAACCAATCCCACTTTCTCTCGGATATTTAAGTTTAGACGGGAATTTGCGTTATCGCCACCAAGTATGGCTGTAAGCAATAACATGGGAATTCGACTGGGTTCGGAAGCGGAAAAGGCCAATCCACCTAAATTTTTATAGACTTGTTGGCAGTTTTTGGCCTCTTCAAGTTGAAAGGGTGTTGCGCCTTGGAAAGGCTTTCGTTTCGGAGCCGCACCGGTTGGCATGTATTCTACATATTTTTCAATCGCAGCAATTACTTTACTCAATGGCCAATTACCGGAATAAGCCAACACTGAATTTTCGGCGGTGAAATATTGACGGTGGAAACTTGCCACCATATCGGAGTGAAAATGAGATACCGATTTTTCGGTTCCCAAAATGTTGGTTCCGAGCGAAGTCCCCATGAAAAGCTTTTCTTCAAAAACATCGAAAATTTGTTCGTCGGGACTATCCTGATACAAATGAATTTCATCGATGACCACCGATTTCTCTTTTTCCAATTCCTTGGTGGGGAAAGTAGAAAAAAAGTACTGGTCTAGAAGTAAGTCCAACGCTTTTCGGGTATGCGGATCGATGAAGGAGGCATACAAACAAAGTTTTTCTTTGGTGGTGTAGGCGTTCACTTCACCGCCAACTTCATCGAGGTAGGTATTGACTTTGTGGGCACTGCGTTTCTGTGTTCCTTTGAAAAGAAGATGTTCGGTAAAATGTGCCAATCCATTCTCGGCATCATTTTTTTCATCGCGGGTGCCCACATTTCCCACGAGGGCCCAATGCCCTACTTGGGTATGTTTAATGCGCTGGTGAACCAGTTGCAATCCGTTGGCGAAGCGATGGATGTGAATCATAAAACAAAGGTACGTTGGATCATCGGAAGGGTAGGGAAATTACTTAAAAAGCTCTTCGGGATTCCAGAAATGTTTTTCAAAATCAACGATTTGATTTTCTTGGATGGTTAATCCTTCTTGCAATAATCGTTCTTCCATTTCGGTTGGGGAGGAGAAATGCATTTTCCCGCTCAACAATCCGTTTCGATTTACGACGCGGTGAGCGGGAACATCGTTTTGTTGATGACTGGCATTCATGGCGTAACCAACTGTTCTGGCGCTGCGGGGATGTCCGAGAAACGAGGCAATAGCGCCATACGACGTTACTTTTCCCGGCGGTATTTGGCGAACCACCTCCCAAACTTGCTCAAAAAAGTCGGTATTGGAACTCATCGAACACATTTCACCACCATCACCACCAAGCAAAGGAGGAACATGATGATGCTAATTTTATTAATGCCGTGCATCACTTTTAAATTGATGTTTCGGCTTTTTTTCGCCCCAGGGCGAAAAACATCGACCCAATAACTGAGAAAACCAGACTTTTGGTAGTTTTGATTGGTTTCGGGAGTTTTATTTTCGTTTTCCATCTTTCTATAACAATAAATCCAACAGAAAGTTAACGCATGGTGCTTCGCATTCCGGCATCCATTCGTAAAAGAATTGCCATTAAAATGGAAAATGCCCAAAGCGAAGAACCTCCGTAGCTGATAAATGGCAAAGGAATTCCAATTACGGGAAGAATTCCCATGGTCATTCCCAGGTTGATCAATACGTGAAAAAAGATGATGGAAGCCACACCATAAGCGTAAATACGGCCGAATTTGGTGGGCATTCGTTCGCCAATGTGGATGATTCGAAACAGCAGCAGACCAAACAAAATGATAAGCACGGTGCTGCCTACAAACCCCCATTCTTCACCAATGGTACAAAAAATAAAATCGGTGGTTTGCTCGGGAACATAATCGAACTTGGTTTGGGTTCCGTTGAGCCATCCTTTCCCCAAAAATCCTCCAGAACCAATGGCAATAAGCGATTGATTAACGTTGTAACCCGCCCCCGAAGGGTCTTCAATTTTACCAAGCAACAGGAGAATACGAGTTTTTTGGTGTTCTTGTAAAATATTTTCAAAGGCATATTGAACTCCGTAAATAATGGCCGTTGAGGCTCCAGTCCAAGTTATAGCTGTAATGGTTGCTTGCTTCTTTCGGCGGGAAAAGAGCACATAAAACAACATGAACACACCTACAGAACCGTAGAGGTAGGGGGCCGGAATGAGGATAGAAAGGACAATGGCAGCAATGGTAGCCAATCCCAAGACGAGGTAAATGATGCTCAAGCCCTCCCGTTGCAAGACAAAAATAAAACTAGCGTAAACCAGGGCTGAACCCGTATCTCGAGAGAGAATGATCAGGAATGCCGGTACCAAAATGATGAAGGCAGAAATGAGCTGGGTGGTTTGGTTTTCCAAACGAACATCGTAACTGGAAAGGTAACTGGCCACCATGAGACAGGTTGCCAATTTGGCAAATTCGCCGGGCTGAAGCCCGACCGGTCCGATTTGTATCCACGCTTTTGCTCCATTTACCTCTTTACCGAGGAAAATGGTGGCGACCAGAATGCCCAGCATAAGGATGTAAGAAATGGATGCCATTCCTTCGAAAAGTCGGTAATCCATGGAGAAAAGAACCACGAATAGAAAAACAGAGGTGAGGATCCACACGGCCTGTCGGCCAGCTGCGTGTTCCCAATTGAAGGGCCCGCCCATCTGTGGACTGTACACGGCGGCATGAATGGCTACCCAGCCAATCAAGACCAAGGCCAACATGAGGATCAGCGTTGGGCGATCGATGTACTTGAAAGGGTTTTCCTGTTTACCGGCCATACGGCTTGGGGTTTAATGGTGTCGTTGGTTGTTGGTTTGGGTTGATCACCTTTTTCCCCCGGCTTGGTTGCTGGAGGATTAGGGTTGATGTAGCCGGGGTATTTGTGAAGCAACGAACCTTCCAACATCCGCTTTTCCAAGGCCGGACGTGAAATGGAATCGTGCAAATATTTTTCGATGAGCAATGAGCTGATGGGTGCAGCCCAAGTGGCCCCAAATCCTGCGTTTTCTACGTAAGTGGCGATGGCGATTTTGGGGTTGTCTTTGGGGGCAAACGCAATGAAGATGGAGTGGTCTTCCCCGTGGGGATTTTCAGCCGTACCTGTTTTTCCGCACATGGAGACTCCGGGAATTTTGGCAATGGTACCAGTTCCTCCTTCGATTACTTTTTCCATGGCATCTACCAAGTAGTTGAAGTATTCTTGTTGAATCCCGGTTTGGTGTTTTTCAACCTTATTTTTGGGGCTTTTTCGAATAATATGCGGAGTGAAATAGTATCCACGATTCGCAATGGCACAAGCGTAATTGGCCATTTGGATGGGCGATACCCCCAACTCACCCTGACCAATGGCCAAGCTAAGGATGGTGGCTCCTCTCCATCTCCAACCTTTGTTAACTTTATCGTAAAACTCGGCCGTTGGTAAATTTCCCTTTACCTCTCCAGGCAAATCAATTCCCGTTTTCTTTCCAATTCCAAAACGTTGAACGGCCGCATACCAGTCTTTGTAGTTCCGATCTACCTGGTTATTTCGATCGATTAAACGAAGAAAAACATTACAGTAATAAGCGTTACAACTGGTTTGAATGGAAAACTCAAAATCTACCGGAGAACGGTGGGCGTGGCAACCCACATGGATGGCACCGTTGTAACCTCCGTAACAGCCAAATGTGGTGTGCACATCAATCACGCCCTGTTGCAATCCAATGAGTCCATTAATGGCTTTGAAGGTGGATCCTGGCGGGTAACTTGCGCCTTTGATGGGTCGATTGAAAAGAGGTTTCAGGGGATCTTTGGCCAATGCGGCAAAGGTTTTACCTCGATTACGTCCCACCAATTTATTAGGGTCGAAAGTGGGGGCGCTCACAAAACACAGGACTTCGCCGGTGGAAGGATCGATGGCTACTACAGATCCAATTTTATTGGTCATTAACTTTTCAGCGTAGGTTTGTAGTTCGATATCGAGGGAAGTTTGAAGGTTCTCACCCGCTTTGGCCGCTACGTCTTCGGCCCCATCTTTGTATCGTCCTTGCGGTCTTCCCTTCACGTCGAAATACTGATAGGAAATTCCTTTTACCCCGCGTAATCGCTCCTCGTATTCCTTTTCAATTCCCGTAATGCCTACATAATCGCCTGGATTGTAGTATTGGGACGCATCTTTATCCAATTGATCCTGGTTGATTTCACCAAGGTACCCGAATATTTGTCCGCCGCTTCCGTAGGGATAATTTCGGGTATAAGTTTTTTCAGCATAAAATTGAGGGAAGTGGTAAAGACCTTCTTGTACTTTGGCGTATTCTTCCACACTCAATTGGGAGATGAAAATTTGCGGACGGTAGGCGCTATAACCTACTTGCTTCCGCAATTCGGCCATGCGCTTGGTGAAATAATCCGGTTCCAAATCCATCAAACGGCAAAAGGTTAGAGAATCGAATTCCAAAGGAAGATTTTTCGGAACAAACTTGATGTCGAAAAAGGGACGATTAATCACCATCAGCTTTCCTTTTCGGTCGATGAGGCTTCCCCGCGCGGGTCGGATGATGAGTTTTTTAATGGCGTTGTTTCGCGCGGCTTCGATATAAGAAGAATCAATGACTTGGATGTAAAAAAGGCGTCCAACAAATACCGTGAATACGGTAATGATAAATACCATCAAAACTACCCGATTGTAGCTGTTCATCGAGCTTTATTTTTTCGAATGGCCGACGGAAAGTAACGAAGGATAAAGACTAAAATTCCAGTAAAAAAGGCATTGATCGTTCCGTAATACAAAACCGATGGAGTTTTTCCTAAGTCGAGGTATTCCACCGAAAAAAGGAAAATTTGGTGAACCCAAATCAACGGAAGTGCGTAGAGAAGAAATTGGCCGGAGGTAAGTTGATCGGGTCCGTGGGCGCCTACTTCGTCGCCCTGCTCGCGCTGATTCAAGGTGTTTAGCCACAATGGGGCGATGAAACCCAAAAAAACCGCCGATGAAGTATGAATTCCAGCAGAATCTCCAAATGCATCGATGGCATATCCGGCCGCAAAACCGAGTAGGATATGCACGAAATGAGGCCATTCCCGAGGGAGTAACAAAATAAAATAAACGTAAATGGAAGGGTTCACGAAAGCCAATGCATCCACGCGATCAAGCACAAACGTCTGCAAGAAAAACACCAGCAGAAAACGCCACAACTGAAGGAAAATGGTCTTACTCACGAACGGTAGGTTTACTGGTTTCGTCCAATTTTTTTAATTCTTCCTTGAATAGGTTTCGAACAACGTACACATAGCTCAACTTTCCTAAATCCTCGAAATATCTAACTTTGAGCTGATAATTTCCTTCTTCGCCACCTTTAAAAACTGCTGTTACCTTGCCCACGGGAAAATCAACTGGGTAGGAGGAATAGTAATCGGCCACCACGGTATCTCCCTTGCGAACTTTTTCGTAACCGGGAATGTCGTTCAAGGTTCCTTCGTTGAAATCGTCCCCGTCCCAGGTCATGGTAGCAATGTGATTGGATCGTTTCAACCTCGCAGGAAATCGGTAATCGATGTTGATGACCGGAACAACCGTGGCGAATTTGGGAGAAACGGCCACCACTTTACCCACCACGCCTTTGTTACCAATCACGGCATCATCCACTCGAATGCCCGCCAACGAACCTTGATCGATGGTAAATCGATTTTGTTTCTCGTGAAGAGAAACGCGAATCAATCGAGCTGCAATGAAATCGTACTGTTGTTTACCACTATCGACACGATGAATCAACGATGCGGTATCAAATCTTTTCGAGGATAACAATACGTTTTTTAGGCGGGCATTTTCTTCGGCCAATTGCCGATTTACACGACCCAATTCTACGTATTCGGTGATTTCTGTTTCCCAAGAACGGAATTGCCCAACGATTTCGCTGCTACCTTGAACAAAAATGGAATCGTGGTACAATCGATCTTTTCTCAATTGGCTAACACAAACAATTTCCAGGATCAGAAAAACCAGGAAAGGGTGGTAGCGCAGAATGAGAAAAAGGATCAGCCGCACGCTTAACCGTTTTTAGTCATCAAGAAACTAAAGTTATTGATATTTTTCAGGGCGATTCCGGTACCGCAAACCACGGCTTTCAACGGATCTTCGGCAACGTGAACCACCAATTTGGTTTTCTGCGCAATTCGTTTGTCGAGTCCACGAAGCAATGCGCCTCCACCGGTGAGGTAAATTCCTGTTTCGAAAATATCGGAGGAAAGTTCAGGAGGGGTAATTTCCAAGGCCTTCAATACCGCCGTTTCAATTTTACGGATGGATTTATCCAAAGCGTGAGCAATTTCGGAATAGTTCACCTTGATTTGACGCGGAGTGCCGGTAATCAAATCGCGGCCAGATACGGCGTAATCCGGTGGAGGATTGTCCAACTCGGGAATGGCCGCGCCTACGTTGATTTTGATTTGTTCGGCGGTGCGCTCTCCAATTAGAATTTTATGTTCGGTACGGATGTAATCCAAAATGTCTTGGGTGAACTGGTCACCGGCGGTGCGCACCGATTGGTCGCAAACAATACCGGCTAAGGCAATCACCGCAATTTCGGAAGTACCCCCGCCGATATCGATGATCATGTTGCCTTTTGGTTCTTCCACGTCGATTCCCATACCTACGGCAGCTGCCATCGGCTCGTGAATCAAATACACTTCTTTAGCACCTGCGTGTTCTGCCGAGTCGATTACCGCACGTTTTTCCACCTCGGTAATACCGGATGGAATGCAAATCACCATGCGCATGGGCGGTTTGAACAAGCGCTTACTCCCTTTGAAAATCAAATCAATCATGCCGCGAATCATGGCTTCAGCATGGGTAAAGTCGGCAATAACGCCGTCGCGCAACGGACGAATCGTTTTGATTCCTTCGTGCGCCTTTCCGTGCATCTGCATCGCCTGACGGCCAATGGCAATCACTTTGTTCGTGCGTTGATCAACCGCCACAATCGACGGTTCGTCAATCACAATTTTATCTTTGTGAATAATGAGGGTATTTGCTGTACCCAAATCGATCGCAATTTCTTGCGTGAAAAAGTCAAAAAGGCCTGCCATGTTTAATCCGCGTTGTAACCAACAAAATTAAATCAAAATCAGTGGCTTTCGGTCGTTTGTGAATAAAAAAAATTTGAAAAAATGAATCTCATTTTTTTCAAATTAAAATGCTGAAAAAGAACAGATTAGATAAGTTATTGAAATCCCATTTTCTTTTCCCACTCGGCGGCCTCGGGCGGACTCAGTAACTTTTCGGATTGGATGATTTTTCCGGAAGAAACCACCTGTTGAATCATCACCTTGTTGCCCATCTTCCGAATGTAAAACGTATCCATGGGTTGGGTTGAGTTTCCGTAGAAATAATCGAACTCTTCCCATTGGTCCTTTTGGTATGCGATTTTTTTACGAACCCGATTTTGTTCATCCAAAAACTCGATATTCCCCCGATGGGTTTTTGTCAAAAAAAGTCGAAATGGCTTGAATCCAAAGTATTTCTCTTCCACTTTCCATTCCTTTTGGATGGGTTTTCCTTGCATTTCGATCCTCCATTCTTCTTTCTCTCCCCATTGCTTTTTCCAATCGTACTGATTTCCCCAATAAGCAAAAACGGCATGTCCCACGCCCACGGCCAAAGCTTGAAGCAAGGCAAAGAAAAGAAACAATTTTTTCGCTTTCTGAAACTCTGATTTTTGGTTTTTTCGCTCGTAGATGTACGACCAAATCACCCCAACCACCAGCAGCACAAAAGCGATTTGAAACGCCAAATTGTAGTCGGAAAGTTTTACTAAAATCATGCCGTGGTTTGAAGAATATCTTGCAAAAGTACAAAGGCTTCCCGCAATTGGTGAACCATTTGCCACTCCAATTGAATGCTCTCACCCTTTTGTTTGAACTGCATTTTTTCGGGATGTTGCTGGGCCCACGTTAAAATTTGACCGAATACCGGACTTTGGTAAAATCGTTCCACGTTTCCGGCCACCAAATGTCCCCGCATTTTGTTGTTTTTTAAGACCAATTTTTCAATGCCTAGCTGTTTTGCTAGCCTTCGCAAACGAATGACCTCCAATAAATTAAGTCCAGCTTTGGGCATGGGTCCGAAACGATCCTCCAATTTTTTCTTGAAAGCTTCGATGCTTTCGTCGCTCTCATCCAAATTATCCAATTCCATGTACATGGCCAACCGTTCGGTGGTGTTATTCACGTAATTTTCGGGTAAAAATGCGTCAATTTCGGCTTCGACTTGGCAATCGCGAACAAAGGGACGATCGGGCTGATCTTGGAAAAGATCTTTGAATTCCTCGTGCTTCAATTCCTCAACGGCTTCGTCCAAAATTTTGTTGTACATTTCAAAACCA
>JAIYBD010000028.1 GCA_027488715.1 Bacteroidota bacterium
GAAATCGTGAATTGAACGAGAAGGAACAAAAAGCGAAGCAACGTGACCAACAGTTGGCGCAAAAAATGGAGCAAGTGGCGCGAAAAGAGCAAGAATTAACCCAAGCTCAATCGCAAACCGAAAAACTGCAGGAACAATTATCCACCCGCAAAGCAGAAGTGGACAAAGCACACCAAGAAGCGGTAAGCCGTTTGGAAAAAATTGCTGGGGTTTCTGCCGAAGAAGCCAAAAACGAATTGATTGCTGCCTTGAAAGACGAAGCTCGAGCAAAGGCTTTGGCTCAAGTAAAAGAAGTGATCGATGAGGCAAAATCAACAGCGGCGAAAGAAGCTAAAAAAGTGGTGATTGAAACCATTCAGCGCACCGCTACAGAACACGCCATCGAAAACGCTATTTCGGTATTCCCCATCAAATCCGACGAAGTTAAAGGTCAAATTATCGGTCGTGAAGGTCGAAATATTCGCGCCTTAGAAGCTGCAACGGGAGTTGAAGTGATTGTAGACGATACCCCCGATGCCGTAATCCTTTCTTGCTTTGATCCCCTTCGCAGGGAAATTGCTCGCTTGAGTTTGCACCGATTGGTCACCGACGGCCGTATTCACCCCGCTCGCATCGAAGAGGTGGTCGCTAAAGTGAAAAAGCAAATCGAAGACGAAATCATGGAAATCGGTGAGCGTACCTGCATCGATTTAGGCATTACTGGACTTCACAAAGAATTGGTTCGTTTGGTTGGAAAAATGCGCTACCGCTCTTCTTACGGACAAAACTTGTTGCAGCACTCTCGCGAGGTGGCCAACCTTTGTGCTGTTATGGCCGCAGAGCTTGGATTGAATCCGAAGTTGGCCAAACGTGCCGGATTATTGCACGATATTGGTAAGGTACCCGATGATAATCCGGAACTCCCTCACGCCATTTTAGGAATGGAGTTGGCTAAAAAGTACAACGAACATCCCGTTGTTTGCAACGCCATTGGAGCTCACCACGACGAAATTGAAATGACCGATCCGATTTCGGCCATCATTCAAGCGTGCGATGCTGTTTCTGGGGCAAGACCAGGCGCTCGCCGAGAAGTGGTTGAAAGCTATTTGAAGCGTTTGAAGGAATTGGAATCCATCGCAAACGGATTCAACGGCGTTCAAAAATCGTACGCCATTCAGGCCGGACGTGAGTTGAGGGTCATTGTGGAGTCGGAAAAAGTGACCGATGAACAATCTGACTTGCTGAGTGTTTCCATCTCAGAAAAAATCCAAAACGAAATGCAGTACCCTGGTCAAATCAAGGTAACTGTAATTCGTGAGAAAAGAGCTGTTTCATTTGCAAAATAAAAAGTTATGAGTTTCGAACTACCTCAATTGCCCTACGCTTACGATGCGTTGGAGCCACACTTTGATGCTCGCACCATGGAAATTCACCATTCCAAGCATCACCAAACTTACATTACGAACCTAAACAATGCCGTTGCTGGAACCGAATTGGAAGGCAAAAGCCTCGAAGAATTGATGTCGGTTTGCAAAGACAACATGGCCGTTCGTAATAACGGTGGTGGTCATTGGAATCACTCTTTCTTTTGGACAATCTTATCCCCACAAGGGGGTGGCGAGCCGACCGGTAAAATTGGTGATGCCATTGCCCATTCGTTCGGCAGCTACGAGAACTTCAAAGCAGAGTTCACGAAGGCTGCGATTACCCGATTTGGTTCGGGATGGGCGTGGTTGTGCATGCATACCGATGGGTCATTGGAAATTTGCAGCACGCCCAATCAAGACAATCCATTGATGCCGGGCTTAGGCTATTGCGGTGGACGTCCAATCCTTGGTTTGGATGTGTGGGAACACGCCTATTATTTGCACTACCAAAATCGCCGTCCTGATTTTGTTTCGGCATTTTTCAATCTAATTAACTGGGAAAAAGTTAATCAATTGATGGGTTAATCGTTTAACTATCAGCCAACAATCAAGCAAAATATTTTAATTTTTTTACTAGATCTCTTGGAGGTAAAGATTTTTAATATTACATTTGTGTTAAACTGATATTTAAACACGAAAAAACATGGTAGAAGCTAAATCATTGGTTAGCCAGCTTACGCTGAAAGACCTAAAAAATACGGCAAAAGTATTTCGTGCGATTAACCATCCATTGCGTTTAGAAATTGTTCGTTTGATTGAAACGAACGTGAGCATGAATGTTACTCGCATTTACATCAAATTACGTATTGAGCAATCGGTTGCATCGCAACACCTTGCTATCCTACGTGAAGCTGAAATTTTGAATTTTAAGCGTGATGGAAAAGAAATTCACTATTCTGTAAATCAAGAGCGCATTCAAATCTTATTGGATGCAATCAAGATTTTGAAAGACTAAAAAAATCATCAAAGTATTTTAAAAGGCTGCCTATAAAGGCAGTCTTTTTTTTGTGAAATCATTTACCTTTGAACATGGGATTATTCGGCCAACTTTTCAGCAAGAAAAAAAAGAATGAAAGCTTATTAGATTTAAGCGTTTTAGGCTGCGATATGCACTCACATTTCATTCCAGCTATCGATGATGGTTCAAAAAGTTTGGAAGAAACCATGACGATGCTTCAGTCTCTGGCTGATTTGGGGATTGAACGTTTCGTTACGACGCCACACGTTATGGGTGATTTTTACCAAAATTCGCCAGAAACCATTTTACCCGGACTCGAAAAAATTCAAGAAGCTATCAAAAAAGAAGGTAAACCGTGGAAAATTCGAGCAGCTGCAGAATACTACATGGATCACGAATTTTTGACTAAGCTGGATGCAGGCCCACTTTTAACCATTCATCAAAATAAAGTTCTGGTTGAATTTTCCTATGTTAATCGCCCCAACAACATGAAGGACATGTTGTTTGCCCTAAAAATTAACGGATATTCCCCCATTTTGGCGCATCCTGAACGATATCCTTACCTCTACACATCCATGAGAGAATACGAGGATTTACTCGATTTTGAGGTTGACTTTCAACTGAACTTGGGTTCGATCTCGGGAATGTACTCCCAAGGCGCACAAAAAATAGCCCTTGAATTGATGAAACGTGAGTGGGTAACCTACGTGGGAACCGATATGCACAACATGAAGAACTATCCTTTTTACGAAGCTTTATTGAATATTCCCGAGTTTGTATCCCTGGTTGAATCGGGCAAATTAAAAAATGCCGACTTATTCAAAGACTAAGATTTATAGCCTAGCAGGAATTTGTTCGCTGCTGTGGTTGTGTTTGCATTTTTTTCCAGGGAAGATAAGCATGTTCAATTATCACGATTGGACAGACTATCAACTCAGGGAAGTTCCCGCTCAAAAATACCTTCAATCAGTCATCGATTATCATCGGGAATTTCCTGCTTTTGCCCGAAGATGGAGTGCCAATTTTTGGTTTTCTCTTTTTCCAAAATCTGTTTCCGGATATGTTTTTATTCTGAGTGAATGGTTGGCCATGGTCGCTTTGGGATTTTTATGGCTAAATCGCAATGGCCAACATCGGCTACCGATCCTCCTATTCTATTTCAGTTTCCCGGTATTGTTTGCTTGGTTTCCCTCCCAATACACGTTTGAAGAACCCTTTCTTTGGTTATTTCTTTTTGGATTTGTTAGCCAATTGGATAAAAACCACATGACGTCTTTCTTTTTTGCGCTTCTATCGCTTCTTACTCGAGAAACCGCTATTCTTTTCATTTTGCCGTGGCTATGGATAGAAAATAAACTTTCAAAAATTTGGATCATCTTCCTTCTCCTAGCAATGGGGATTTACTTCGTTCAGGATGAACAAATGACTGCCGAATTTCAATCTCGATGGAATTTGTTGTGGAAATACAACTTCCAAAACCAAACATTTGCCATAGAAAGCATTCTTTACTTTTTTCTCACCTTTTGCCCAACGTTGTTTTTCGTTTTCCGACAGCCGAAAAGGATTTGGCAAACCTTTCTTCTTTTGCTTCTTCTTAATACCTTTTTTGTTTTCTTCGGAGCCAAAGCACGAGAATCCCGACTTCACCTCATTCCTCTGTTTTTCATTTTGTTACGATGGGAAAAAGTTGACATAACCCCACCCAGCCGAATGGCATACCTCATTGGAATTTTGACTTCGATTTTAGCAGGAATTTTCTTCTATTC